>JBAXGL010000165.1:0-5843 GCA_037139375.1 Bacteroidales bacterium
GTATCACATTTTTGGCTATAGATAAGACTTATTGCCAGATTTGTTATACAAAAATCAGCCCAACAGAATCTCTTCCATTGGGCTGTTTGGTTCCCCTCTCCATTGGGAGAGGGGTTAGGGGTGAGGTCTTACTTTACTTCTTCAAAGTCAACATCAGTTACGTTGTCTTTGCCATCTTTTGGAGCTTCTTGGTGCGCACCACCTTGTTGACCACCTTCAGCTTGTTGTTGTGCGTTGTACATATCTTGCGATACCGCGTGGAAAGCAGTGTTCAATTCTGTAGTAGCAGCATCGATACCTGCCAAATCCTGAGCTTTGTGAGCCTCTTTCAGCTTGGTCAAAGCAGCGTCGATAGGAGCTTTTTTGTCAGCAGGAATTTTGTCACCGAGTTCAGTCAACTGTTTTTCGGTTTGGAAAATCATTGAGTCAGCTTGATTCAATTTGTCGATTTTCTCTTTCTCCGCTTTATCCGATTCAGCATTAGCAGCCGCTTCGTCTTTCATACGTTTGATGTCAGCATCAGACAATCCGCTTGATGCCTCGATACGAATGCTTTGCGATTTGCCGGTTGCTTTGTCTTTTGCCGAAACGTGAAGAATACCATTGGCATCGATATCAAACGTTACTTCGATTTGTGGCTCACCACGACGAGAAGGCATGATACCATCTAAGTGGAAACGACCAATTGATTTGTTGTCTTTCGCCATTGGACGCTCACCTTGCAAAATGTGGATTTCAACCGAAGGCTGATTGTCAACCGCTGTAGAGAATGTTTCCGATTTTTTAGTTGGAATAGTTGTATTAGACTCAATCAAACGAGTTAATACACCACCCATAGTTTCGATACCTAATGAAAGAGGAGTAACATCGAGCAACAACACATCTTTTACTTCACCGGTCAATACACCACCTTGAATAGCAGCACCTACGGCAACCACTTCGTCAGGATTAACGCCTTTAGAAGGTGCTTTTCCAAAGAATTTTTCCACGATGTCTGCAATTGCAGGAATACGAGTTGATCCACCTACTAAGATTACTTCGTCGATGTCAGAAGTTGTTAAACCAGCATCAGCCAATGCTTTACGACAAGGCTCTACAGTAGCTTGAATCAATTTATCAGCCAATTTTTCGAATTGTGCGCGGCTCAAGGTTTTCACCAAGTGCTTTGGAATGCCGTTTACTGGCATAATGTATGGCAAGTTGATTTCAGTAGAATTGCTGCTCGAAAGCTCAATTTTTGCTTTTTCTGCAGCTTCTTTCAAGCGTTGCAATGCCATTGGATCTAAGCGGAGGTCAATTCCTTCGTCAGATTTGAATGAGTCTGCCAACCAGTCGATAATCACGTGGTCAAAGTCATCACCACCCAAGTGAGTATCACCGTTGGTTGATTTTACTTCGAATACGCCGTCGCCCAACTCGAGTATAGAAATATCAAAAGTACCACCACCAAGGTCGAATACTGCGATTTTCATATCTTTGTGCGCTTTGTCGAGACCATAAGCCAACGACGCTGCAGTAGGTTCGTTCACAATACGACGAACATTCAAACCAGCGATTTCGCCAGCTTCTTTAGTTGCCTGACGTTGTGCATCGTTGAAGTAAGCAGGCACAGTGATTACTGCATCAGTTACTTCTTGACCCAGGTAATCTTCGGCGGTTTTCTTCATTTTTTGAAGCACCATGGCCGAGATTTCTTGTGGCGTATAAAGGCGTCCGTCGATTTCTACACGTGGAGTGTTGTTGTCGCCACGTTTTACGGTGTAAGGCACACGCGTGATTTCTTTAGCAACCTGATCAAATGTTTCACCCATAAAACGTTTGATTGAAGCAACCGTTTTTTGTGGATTAGTGATTGCCTGACGTTTTGCAGGATCACCTACTTTACGTTCGCCACCTTCGATGAACGCAACGATAGAAGGAGTTGTTCTGCGACCTTCGCTATTTGCGATGACAACCGGTTCGTTTCCTTCCAAAACGGCAACACATGAGTTGGTTGTTCCTAAGTCAATTCCAATGATTTTTCCCATAATAATATACTTGCTTTTTAAGTTATAATTTCGTTTTCAGTTTATGACAAATTCAATGTCATCGTTATAAGGCTTATTTCAAAGACTGTGCCAAACTTTATTTTCTGCCAAAAAAAGGCAATTTTGTCATAGTTATGGCGACAGAAAACCGAAAATATGTCAGTTTTTCTGCCAAATAAGACATAATGGGTAGATAACTGAATGAATAAATGCCAAATCCGTCAGCTATAATTCCCAATTTATTACTGATTTGATTTCCATTCTTGTCAGAAAGTCGTATCTTTGCGCCTTCAAATATTTCCTCTATTTTCTGCCAAAATATTTAAACCAACGATAAAATGAAACGAGACACCGTTATTTTTGACATTATCGAAAAAGAGAATCAACGTCAGTTGAAAGGAATTGAACTGATTGCTTCTGAAAACTTTGTTAGCCAGCAGGTTATGGAAGCTGTTGGATCGTGTTTAACTAATAAATACGCCGAAGGTTATCCTGGTAAACGTTATTATGGCGGTTGCGAAGTGGTAGATTTGAGCGAACAAATTGCTATCGAACGCTTGAAAGAGCTTTACGGCGCTGAGTGGGCAAACGTTCAACCACACTCTGGTGCGTCTGCCAATTTGGCAGTCTTTTTTGCGGTGATGAACCCAGGTGACAAATTCCTAGGATTGAATCTTTCGCACGGTGGTCACCTGACGCACGGTTCGGCAGTCAACTTTTCTGGATTGATGTACAAAGCGCTTGAGTACAATGTACGCGAATCGGATGGTTTGGTCGATTACGAACAAATGGAAGAGGTAGCGTTGCGCGAAAAACCAAAAATGATTATTGGTGGTGCATCTGCTTACTCTCGCGATTGGGATTATGCTCGCATGCGTAAAATCGCTGATCAAATTGGTGCTATTCTTTGGGTAGATATGGCTCACCCTGCAGGTATGATTGCTGGTGGAATCCTCGCAAATCCTGTGAAATATGCTCATATCGTAACTTCTACTACACATAAAACATTGCGTGGTCCACGTGGTGGTGTTATTCTTTTAGGACAAGATTTCGACAATCCATGGGGTAAAACTACACCAAAAGGTGAAATCAAAAAAATGTCTACTTTGTTAGATTCTGCCGTATTCCCAGGCGCACAAGGTGGTCCATTGGAGCACGTGATTGCGGGTAAAGCGATTGCCTTTGGCGAAGCGTTGGCTCCTGAATTTAAAGAGTACCAATTGCAGGTGAAAAAGAATGCTGCTACCATGGCTCAGGCATTTATGGATAAAGGTTATAAAATCGTTTCTAACGGTACAGAAAATCACTGTATGTTGATTGATTTGCGCTCAAAATTCCCAGAATTAACAGGTAAAATCGCTGAAAATGCGTTGGTGAAAGCCGACATTACTGTGAATAAAAACATGGTTCCTTACGATAGCCGTTCACCATTCTTGACTTCTGGTATTCGCGTAGGTACGCCTGCCATTTCGACTCGCGGTGCAAAAGAAGATTTGATGCTCGAAATTGTGGAGATGATGGACACAGTTCTTTCAAATCCTGATAGCGAAGCGGTGATCAAATCTGTTCGTGAAAAAGTGAACGCTACAATGGCCAAATATCCTATTTATGCTTGGTAGTTTCGGCAGGCTCAACTACCGCAAACAGGTCACAGAGCTCGTCGAAGTGAACTTTATTTCTGAATTTTCGTTTTAAATATTCAGAAAACAAATAGAATGAGTGCATCGAAAAGTTGTTTTTGGTGCACTTTTTTATTGTTTAAACGCTAAGTCGCTACATAGCAAAGGGACTCATAACTTATAATTCATAACTCATAACTAACGAAAATGGCAATAGTAAATATTAAATGGACAGACGGAATGTCGTTCGAAGGAGTGCTCGAAGGACATAAAATCAGATTAGATGCAGCCTCCGAAAGTGGAGGAGCCGATTCCGGATTTCGCCCAAAAGCGTTGATGCTCGTGGCATTTGCAGGCTGCACAGGTATGGACATCGTGTCGCTGATCAAAAAAATGCGCGAAGAAATTGAAGAGTACGATATGACGGTGGATGCCGATTTGGCTCAAGATCATCCGAAGGTGTACACCCGATTCAATATTGTTTACAATCTCAAAGGCAGTAATCTTTCGGCTGAAAAAGTAATCAAATCTGTCAAAATGTCACAGGAGACTTATTGCGGTGTGGCAGCGATGTTGCGTATGATTGCGCCTTTGACTTATCAGGTGATTCTGAACGGTGAAGAGATTCTTTCAGCGTAGAAAACGCTTTCAATCAAATACTAAAGCTCCCACTATCGGCTCTGTTCGATAGCGGGAGTTTTTGTGCGAAACAAAGTTCTTTGTCTTTTCTTTGAAAAAAATAGATCCGATTACGTTTTTTTCTCCAAATAACTTTTGATGGCTTCCACATATTCGGCAAAAGCATTCGTTCCCACTTGAGTAATCCGACAGACCGTTCGAGTGCGCTTTCCCTGAAACCCTTTCTTTATTTCGAGGTAACCAGCTGCACTCAATTTCTCCAACTGAACACTGATATTTCCAGCACTGGCACTGGTTTTCTCTTTGATGAATAGAAAATCGGCTTCTTCTACAGATATCAGTATCGACATGATTGCCAACCTGAGTTCAGAGTGCAACAACGGATTAAGTTCTTTAAACATCTTCTTTGAGTCCTTTATAATTCAAGATATGACCTGGAATCACCATCATAATAAACACACATATACCATAAATTAGCACTTGCTCATAACCAAACAGCACAAAAGGCAATATAAAAGAAATCATTCCCAGAATACCACCAATGATGACAGGTTTGAATCGGATAATCATGCCCGTAATAGTTGTCGCTATGCCCAACAATAGGATGAGAATTGCTAAAACCGGAATCCTCACAAAACCTGCGGTAAAAGAGACAAAAAACAGTGCAAAACCCGTCACGAGCCATACGTTGCCCACTACCCGATCGATATATGTTTTGCTGTATTTGGGTTTGGCTTGCTTAAAGAAGTAGAGCAACGGAAATCCTACAATTGGGATACCTAACCAAATAAGATTGTACCAATCGTTGTGGGTGGTCTTAAGCAAATAGTAGACGATCACCGATATCAGCAGTGTCGTGTAGCCAAAAATAAGAAATGTCAATCCATTTCCTGCCTTCATTTTTTGCTGCGAATTCTGAATCATTTTCGAAATCAGCTCAAGGCTCTCCTTTTCATTCAAAATCTTGTCTTCCATAACATTCATTTTTTAGTGAGTAATAATATGATGCAAATATAAATCAGTTTATTTAATAAACCGATTTATGATACAAATATTTAATGTTTTTTACACTTTCAAGATTTAGAAATCATCCATATTCGATTCAAATTAATCTCGTAACATATTTAATAATAACATATTACTACGGACTACACCTCTATTCTTGGCCAGTCAATCAATACTCAAATATTTATCTCAACTCAGTCTATCAATTTCTATCTACCAGATCAATTAGTAAAAAGGTAAGGCATATTTAATGAAAAAGACTTGAACAATTAGATAAAACTTCTTGACATTTTATCTATAGACTGTACAGCCTACACATGTATACTGTACATCTCAGTTATTTAGGATGTACATCTCAAAACTGTGAGCTGTACAGGTCACTGTTAATACTTCCTGTCTTTTTTACTAAATACACTTGACTTTTCCTTTAGTTTCTCTTGAAGTTTTGGGTAAAACAAACTTAGTGCTCGCATTGTAGAAGAAATATATGGGAGTAAATATTACAGCGTTCAAATATTTGAGGAAGAAATAGCCAAATCTAGCAATAAGAAAT
>JBAXGL010000166.1:0-5839 GCA_037139375.1 Bacteroidales bacterium
GTGGTGTGATACTGATTCTGAACAAAACCTACGGCTTCACCAGCGGACAACTCGCGGCACCGCAAGCCAACGCGATGGCAGCCGTCATCGAACCGCTGATGTCGGGCGCAGGTGCTCCGTGGATTTTCTACGGCATCGGTGCAGTGTTGGCATTGATATTGACAAAATTCAAGATTCCTGCACTTGCTTTTGCGCTGGGCATGTTTATTCCATTAGAACTGAATACACCGCTTGTGGTGGGTGGCATCATCAATTGGTATGTGGGTAGCCGCAGCAAAGATGCCGAAGTGAACCAAGCGCGTATCGAAAAAGGAACACTCCTCGCATCGGGCTTTATAGCCGGTGGTGCGCTGATGGGTGTGGTGAGTGCCTCTATCCGTTTTGGTGGCTACAACTTCCTCAACGAAGCGTGGGTCAACAACCCAATGTCGGAATGGGCTTCGTTAGCGGCTTATCTGCTCCTGATTTTGTATTTGGTGAAGGCTACGATGAGGAAATGATAAAAATGTAATACAAATATGGAACATAAACTTGATGAAATTTTTCATTTTTTAAATGAAAATAGACAATTCAACCATGAGTTACAAGATAGGTATTATCAATCAGTCATTTTAGCATATAAAGAACCAACAGACAAAGTTGTATCTTTGCTTTATCATATTGCTAATACGCAAAGTCAACCTAAAATTGATAATCTTGCAAATTTCTTCAAGAATATATTTCTAGACCTTAACGACTTAAAATCGATGAAGAACTTTATAGGAAAAATAAATCCAAATAACCCTGTTAATTTCAACAGTCTTTATGATGGTATGAAAAACCAAGATGGCTGGGGAAAGAAAACGTCTGCATTATTTTCCAAAAGCATTTATCACTTACATAATGGACAGTACTCCAATAAATTAAAAATATGGAATGATGTACCTAATACCATTACCACCCAAGACAACTTTTATCTCCCTGTTGATGCTGTTATAATTGCAATTTTCAAAAGGTTAAACAACTCTAGAAACTGGAATTTTGACAATATAAATTCAATCTTAAAATTGAAATATTGTGGAGAAGAGATCGAAATCTGGGATGATTTATGGTTTTGGGGATTTATAACACAAAATGGCTCAGGTGATAACAGAGCATTTCAATGGAATGAGAATAAATATTGGGCTTTGAAAGAAAGCGATAAAAACATTGAAACAATAAAAAAAATTAGTCATAAGGCTAATATTTTTCTAGAAATTATAGCATTAAATGATTAATAAAAATAGCCCTCCTGTCTTAAGCTTAACGAAGTGTAACTTGTGCTATAATTCATACAGTTTGAGATATCTTGCAGGTGCAAGTTGCAAAAAGAATAATGACAAGTTTTAGGCTTGCGCCACGGTGGAGAAGACAATGAAAGTTGGTGCGAAGACTGAGATATTTGGTATACTAACTGATAATGTTGTTATATTATGAGTGAAAATTGATATACTACCAGTGAATATTGCTATACCAACCGAGCTAGAGATATACCAATAGTGAAAGTTGCTGCGAAAGCAGTGAAAGTTGCTATACTACCAGTGAAAGTTGCTATACTACCAGAGCTAAAGATATACTAACTGAGATGCTTCATATACTAACAGTGAAAGTTCGTGCGCAGACAGTGAAACCCTTATCTCACTCGATTTTGCAACGCAACTTTTTAATTGAACTACCGAGTTAATTTTGAAAATATAAATCTATCAATCCAACATTCTATGAAAGCTAAAACCCCATTTATTTTTCTTCTGCTTTTTCTCCTAATGTTACCTATCTCTTTGCATAGCGAACTACCAGCCGACTCCGTCACATTGCTAATGAAAACAAACGAGAGTTATAAAATACCCGGACAACAGTTGGTCGCTCTTTCCGAAAAAATGCTCTACAAAAAAACACCACAAACAGACCTGTACATCTATATTCTGAGACCAACACAACCTTCAAAAAAACATTTACCAGCTATTATCTACTTCCACGGCGGTGGATGGAGTGGTGGTGAAGCCAAATCTCAGATACCAACTGCGGCATGGTTTCGCGACAAGGGAATAGTAGCAATAACGGTAGAATATCGCGTTAAAGGTCGCAGCGGAACATCGCCATTGGCCTGCATCGAAGATGCCAAATCGGCAGTTCGCTTTATCAGAGAAAATGCTAAGAAATTAGGCGTCAATTCGAACAAGCTTATCGTCGCCGGTGGATCTGCCGGTGGACATTTAGCTTTGAGTACACTGCTCGATGGCGGCGATGCAACCGGTGAAAACCTGAAAATCAGCACCAAACCCAACGCTTTGGTATTGCACAATCCAGTGACAGGAGTAGGTTTTGGAGCTTCATTTTTTGCAGAACATCCTGAGTTTTCTCCGATTCTACATATACAAAAGGGATGGCCACCAACCATCTTATCGAATGGGACTGACGACAAAACCACACCATACTCGGGTGCGATGGAATTTACGCAGAAGATGAAAGATATGGGAAATACGTGCGAATTGATTACGGTGAAAGGTGCAGATCATTCGTGCGATTGGCCAATCACCAATCCAAACTTTCTACCCACTTTGACTCGTATGACTGAATTTTTAATCGAGCAAAAATTTATTGAAAAATCGAAGCGATAACACCACCGAATCAATTGCAATAAAATCCTAAAACAATTACTCCTTATGAAAAAGAAACTCACCTTTATTATTCTGTTGGCAGTGGCATTGGTCATGCTGTTTAGCTGTGCCGACAAAGAGGTAGTAACCAGCTGCCTGAAAGGACAAACCTACGGGTTTTGGTACGGCATTTGGCACGGAATGATTGCGCCATTCGACCTCATCGGTATGCTCATTTGGGACGATGTGACCGTCTTTGCACAAAACAACACTGGCTTTTGGTATACACTCGGCTTCCTCATCGGTAGCGGCGGCTGGGGTGTGATTGGCAACAAAGCGAGTAAGAAAAGATATTGAGATAGTAGCCTTCGTCGATATTTATGGTTATTAGCTGCGCGATATTCTTTGAAAGAGCAACTATTATCATCCGTAGGATAACTATCAACTTAATTTCAATAAAACTATGAATCGTTACATCTGTTTGCTCAGGGGAATCAATGTGTCGGGGAAAAACAAAATCCTGATGAAAGAGTTGGTTGCGATGTTCGAAAACCAAGGTTTCGGCAATGTGGAGAGTTACATCCAGAGCGGAAACGTGTCGTTCGATTCAGAAGAGACGAACCAAACGAAACTCGAAGAGCTAATTTCGGAAAGCATTCGTGAGCATTTAGGCTACGAAGTAAAGTCGTTTGTCCGCACCAAAGCGCAAATGCGCGACTTACTCGATCGCTGCCCCTACTCCCTTACCGAACTGAAAGAAAACGAGTATTTATACTTCTCATTGTTGCATGCACCGCGCAAAAACGACGATATTTCGTTGGAAATCAGAGAAAAAACGGAGGATGAATTTACGATAGTTGACGACACCATTTATCTGCTTTGCCGCAAAGGCTATGGCAACACGCTGCTATCGAACAATTTCTTCGAGAAGAAACTCAAAACGGCTGCCACCACTCGCAATCTGGCTACGATGCTAAAACTTTCGGAATAAATTTGTTATACTAACGAAATTCAAATCACACATCAGCTATGAATAACTTTAGCTTCGAAAATCCAACCAAGATTATTTTTGGTAAAGGTTCAATTGCCAAACTTGCAACAGAAATACCAACAGATAAACGCATCCTTATCACATTTGGTGGTGGCAGTGTGAAACAAAATGGCATCTACAATCAGGTGAAACTCGCGCTAAAAGATCATTTTTCAATCGAATTTTGGGGCATAGAAGCCAATCCCGAATACGAGACATTGCTCAAAGCTGCGGAATTGGCAAAAGAGCACCACATCGATTTTTTGTTGGCAGTAGGTGGTGGATCAGTGCTCGATGGCACGAAGTTTATTTCTCAAGCTATTGCTTATTCAGGTGAGCCGTGGGACATCGTGAAGAATCCTACGCTTGCTCAGCCTTCGTTGCCAGTGGCATCGGTGATGACACTGCCCGCCACGGGTTCTGAGATGAACCACCGTTGTGTGGTGTCGTATCGTGCACGAAAGGAGAAACTGGCATTTATGTCGCGTCATTTGTTTCCGATTTTTTCGGTGCTCGACCCTGAGGTGGCTTATTCGTTGCCAAAGCAACAGTTGACCAATGGCATTGTCGATTCGTATATCCACGTGATGGAGCAATATCTAACTTTTCCGGCGAATGCACTGCTGATGGATCGATGGGCAGAAGGGCTATTGTTGACGATGATTGAGTTAGGGCCGAAAGTAGTGGCTGATCCGACAAACTACGAAGTGATGTCGAACTATATGCTCTGTGCCACGATGGCGTTGAACGAATTTATCAGTATGGGCGTGCCGCAAGATTGGGCGACGCACCGCGTGGGACAAGAATTGACGGCACTGTATGGGTTGGATCACGGGCAGACGTTAGCGATACTTTATCCGTCTTTGCTACGCATTTTGAAAAAGGAGAAATTCGAAAAACTACTTCAATACGCCGACCGTGTGTGGGCAATTCGTCAAGGCTCCGACGATGAAAAGGTGGAAACAGTGATTGTAAAAACGGAAGAATTCTTTAGAAGTGTCGGTATGTTCACTCGATTCAGCGAATATGGCATTGGCGAAAATGCAGTCGAAGAAATAGTAGAACGCGTTCGCCAGCGTGGATTAAATTATGGTGAGCATAAATCTGTGACACCAGATATTGTGCGTGAGATCGTGAAACTTGCGCTCTAAGTGGCAACTTGGAGCAGATATTCCAATCAATCAAGATACAAATAATCGTAATGAATCAATGCCTTAGCACCCTGCTGACCAACCATCTGACGGGCTTTGTCGCTATCGTATGAGATACGACCTACACCGATTTGCACCTCGTCAGGATTGAAAATCTTCACAATATCATCTTTCTCAAAATCGCCTTCGATACGGATAACACCCACCGGTAAAAGACTCACCGCTTTGGGTTGAAGCATAGCATCGTAGGCTCCCTGATTGATATGAACTTCGCCCTTGGCAAAACCATCAGAATGGGCAATCCATTTCTTGACACCCGAAATTGGTTTCGATGAAGCCACAAAACGGGTACACAGTGTCGCGGGGTTTCGCAGCAATTCAGGCAAAATATTATCTTTTTTGCCATTTGCAATCATCACCGTAATGCCTTCGTCAGCTACCTTGCGTGCAATATTGCATTTGGTTAGCATACCACCACGTCCGAACG
Organism: Bacteroidales bacterium; assembly: GCA_037139375.1. Taxonomy (GTDB): domain Bacteria; phylum Bacteroidota; class Bacteroidia; order Bacteroidales; family UBA7332; genus CAXXIC01. The sequence goes on from JBAXGL010000166.1 coordinate 5,284, forward strand.
ATGATTTGTTGGTTTGGATAAAGTCAGCGAGATTGACTTTCGAATTTTTCACTTCACGAATCACTTGAGAATTCGAATCAGAAGGGTCTCCGTTGTAGATTCCATCTATGTTGCTGAGAATAACTAATGCCTCTGCTCCCATCATGGTAGCCACTAAACCAGATAGTTCGTCGTTGTCGGTAAACATTAACTCAGTGACCGATATAGTATCGTTTTCGTTGACGATTGGTATAACACGATGCTCGAGCATCACATTCATACAATTTTTTTGATTGAGATAATGCATACGGGTGGCGAGGCTCTCTTTCGTGGTCAGCACCTGACCACAGGCGATGCCGTGATGGCGAAACATTTCGTAATAACGATTGATGAGCTTTGCCTGACCAACAGCCGAAAATAACTGACGTGCAGACACAGCATCCAGTTTCTTATCCATATTGAGTTCGCTGCGTCCAGAAGCCACCGCACCAGACGATATCATTACCACCTCTACACCCCGGCGATGCAACTCTGCCACCTGATCGACTAACGCCGACATGCGGGTCACATCCAACGT
>JBAXGL010000167.1:0-5835 GCA_037139375.1 Bacteroidales bacterium
ACATGACCTGCAAAAGTAACTTCGCTAAGTGCAGGTAGTGTAAGTGTACTTTGACTTGCAGGTTGACCATTAATACTTGTAACTTCCATTTTATACTCCGCATATGCAAGTTTCAAAGCAGGGTCTCCAAGAAGAGTAAAATTTAGTTTGTTTTGGTCTGAGGTTCCTAATGCAATCTTTGTTTGGCGAATAATATCACCTAAACGAAGCCTTGTTCCATCTGCATTCTTTTTAAATAAAAGTTCATTTAGAGCGGAATTTAATCTGAAGTTTTGAGCAGAATATACTACACGAGTTGTAGTAATCAATCCTATACCTCCACCACTCGGGTTCAATAGCACATCTTCACCAGCTGTAGTGTTGAAATCATCGAAACGACTAAAATCGCACGTTGCAGTTACCCACAAAGGCAATCTATTTAAATACAGCGTTTTAATATCTGCGGCAGTCATTATTTGCTCTACTGCCCATGAATTTACACTTCCGTGACCAGTATAATTTAACGTCATCACCCCTGAATTAAGCAAATCGAACAACTTCTTTTTTGCAGATGGATAAGTACCTCCCGTAGATGTAATGATTTTTTTATATGAATCCAAAAATATTTTAGTCACGGCAAATTGTTTATAGTTTGACTCTAGATACTGAGTCAATTGATCAGATTGTCTCATGTGTCCATTATCATCACCATCATCAGCCACAAAGCACAAATTATTTTTCCAAGTACCAAGTTGTGTATTACTCTGATATCCAATTATTTTATTGACAACAGCATCAGCCTCATAAGTGCTGCGAACAGGGAAACGCCCAATCCCAACATCAAGTCCGTCAGCCACAATATTTGAGCCTTCATAATCATCAAGAAATCCGTAATAATCATCACATACATAAGCTGATGTCTCAACTAAAGAGGCAACAGATTCGTATGTCAATATTTTATTTGCTGGGTCAGCATTTTTCCATTCAGAACTTAACAGACGATTATCAAAAGTACCATCTCCAAATAAAAGAAGATATTTTGGTTTATCAGCTGTTGTTTGAGCACGATCGTAAAGCATCTTCATAAACCAACGATATGCAGTTGCATCGGGTGTCCCCGATGAAAATTCATTATAAATCTGTTCTGGTTTAACAATAGTAACACGGAGGTTATCTTTCAAAGGGTCGCTGTGAAGTTTTGCCAATGCTTCCGCCGATTTAATAAAATCAGGGTGACAAATTATGACCATATCTGTTTGAGGTAACCCGTGAAGATTTTGATTATCAAGTATACCGTCTAATTCCGGTTTTTGGAAAGATCCATTTACGTCTAAAACAACAAATTCACGAATCGTATCAGAAGGAGATGCTGCTATAAATTGAGTCTGTGCACCAATTGAAGTAGGAGCTATTTCAATGCATTTACCGCCTGTAATATCCCAAATTTTCACATTCGAATTGGTATTTTGTATAGTATATTGAGTTTTCAACCCTTTTGAAGCTATTGACCGAAAGGCTGTGAATGAATCGTAAAGCTTCAGGTCACGCTCCATATTGAGGCGGATATAATTTAACCGACAATTCAAATCATTTGTAACACCGTAAGCAATTTTCACATTAAAAGATTGAGCTAGAGCTGAATTGGTGAAAGTACCCGTTGTATTTAAGTCTTTTGCCTGTTCATATTGATCGGATGATGCTGTCGGCATATTCGAATTAATACAGACTTGATCATTTACACTCACTTTAAATGTAGCCCCAGCTGATGATTTGGAAATAAAATCAACCCCAACAGTCATCGGTTTTCCTGCTGTTACACCTGAAATAGCAAAAGGGAAAGTTTGTGTATTTGTCAACGAGAAATCTTCACCGTAAAACTCTCTACCTGTTGCACCAACATTCACCAAATCTTTTTCGTGCAAAGCATAATCATCGAAAGTCGTTACTGAAAGGTCGGGACTAGCTATCGACTGCTGAACGCTCATATTGCTTGGAGAACCTTTACTATCTGTCAGAAAATAATATGCGTAATTTGAATATGGATTGATAGTATGGGTGAATGTACTTCCAGAGTTTGCCCACGAAATTACACCTTGAGCCCAAAACAAAATATAACCAGACCCCTTAAAAACTGGCACTTCTGGCAAATCTCCACTTGCTTTAGTATCTCGTTTAGGATATTTGAATGCTTCTGGCAGCATAGCACCACCATACCCATAAACACGGACTTTAGAAGGATCAGAAAATCCCATTTGTGTTAAATCTGAATTTGTCAACTTGTAAATGCCAGAATTAACTACTTTTATTTTTGCCCATTTTCCAGTTTTTAATAATGAGCTATCTGCATACGAATATAAACCTGATGTAGCAAAACTAGAAAGCGTGATTATACAACTGAATAGGATTAACGATATTTTCTTTGACATAAGAAATTTATTATTTTACGTAAAAATCTAAAAGTTTTCTGTTTTCAATGTAGCCTTCAAGATGATCATTTATTTTGACAGGACCAACCCCACTAGGCGTTCCTGTGAATATGATATCTCCAATTTTTAAAGTGAAAAATTTACTAATATATGCAATTATCTCGTTGATGGAAAAGATCATTTCAGAAGTGTTTCCTGTTTGAACTCGTTTCCCATTTATATCCAAATTAAAATTTAGTTCTTCCATTTTCCCAGCCTCTTCCAGAGGGATAAACTTACCCAATACAGCAGAATTGTCAAACGCTTTGCATATTTCCCAAGGACCTCCACTCTCTTTTTGCTGCTTTTGTAAATCTCTGGCGGTAAAATCAATTCCTATTGTCACTTCATTATAATACCGGTGTGCATATCGTGGCGCTATATTCTTACCTAACTTATTAATTTTCAAAACAATTTCCGCTTCATATTCTACTTGATTCGAAAAGTCTGGAATAAAAAAAGGTTTCCCGTCTTTCAAAATTGCTGAGTCAGGTTTAGAAAAAATGACCGGTTGCTTTGGTAATAACGCTCGGTTCATCTCTTTATTGTGGTCGGGATAATTCCATCCAACAGCAATAATTTTCATTAATTGTTCTGATTTAAACTGTTGAAAATGACCGCAAGATGAGAAAACAACGAGGTGTCTTGCAGAACAATATTCTCTGGAACTTTCACCCTAAATGGTGTAAAATTCCAGATGGCTTTAATTCCAGACTCCATCATCACATCAGTCACTTCTTGAGCTTTGTCAGCAGGAACGGTCAAAATGCCAATTTCCGCTTTCAACTTACCACGCAAATCAGCACATTGTGATGGATGATAAATCGTAATTCCATTAATTGCAGTGCCAACTAATTCGTTTCGCACATCAAACCCAGCGACAACCTCCAACCCGTATTTGCTTAATCCTGAGTCAAGTATAAGCGCTTTACCCAGACTTCCAGCACCAAAAATGATTGCTCTATGACGTGTGTTAAAGCCTAAAAACGCCTCTAAAACATCCAAAAGCTCAGCAACATCATACCCAACTCTTGTTTTTCCGATAATATCGACATACGATAAATCCTTAGCAACCTGCGATGCATCGATTCCGATAGCGTTTGCAATCTGAGTTGAAGAGACCACAACAGTGCCTTTTGTCTTCATAATTTTCAGAAAGGCTAAGTACCAAGGAAGCCTCCGGAGCGTTGGTTCAGGTGTTTTTTGAATTATTTTCTGCTTTTCATCTAACATATCGAAACATATTGAGCTTATAAACCTGCAAATATAGTATCTTTTTACAGAAGTTTTTTTGTTATAAACGCATATTTATGCTAAAAAATCGAATGAAAACAACTTTTTTCAGATCAATTTATGCGAAATGTCTATAATTCCATTCTGATGTGTTCATTTTTGCCTTAAATAACTGAATTTTTAAATTGAAAACAATAACTTAAAATAATTAAAATAATGCAAATATTGTGTGAATATTATGGATTGCTTAATATATCGATTTATCACAAAATGAGCTAATAAAATTATAAATAAAAACAAATACTGCATATAAACAGATTATTTGGCGCAAAATAAGGCATTTTTATCGAAATTTTAATTGTTAAATTTGCAGAAGTGAAACTTTTGTGCGAAATTTGCATCGTAAATGAAAAAAGCTAAAAGCGAACGTCATTTATAAATACGTTTTTTTTCTTCTGATTTATTCAGAATTAAATAAAAGTACATACTATCTCTTAATGTTTAAACTGGAAGAAATTTGACAAAGCTTTGATTTTTTTTGAAGTCAGTTTAATGAAATCCGAAAAAGCCGAGACGTTGTGAAACGTAGTAGGCTTTTTTTTTGTACACTCTGCTTCTTATTTGCGGCAATCTTTCTATATTTGTGCAAAACAACTAGCGATTATTTATGAAGAGTAACGACTGGAAAGAACGCTTAAATGTGGTATATTCTACCAATCCCGATTTTAAATACGATACAGACGACGATGAATCTGTGGAAACCTTACAAAAAGAGAAGCAACAGCTACGAATCTCTTTCGATAAACGCAATCGTGGAGGCAAAGTTGTCACCTTGATTACGGGTTTTGTGGGCACCGATGATGACTTGAAAGAACTAGGCAAGTTGCTGAAAACAAAATGCGGTGTAGGTGGCTCGGCAAAAGACGCAGAGATTATTGTTCAAGGCGATTTCCGTAAAAAAGTACTTGAAATTCTCCAGAAAGAGGGTTATCTCAAATCTAAAATAATCTAATCGTATGCTTACCGTCTATCGGGCTTCTGCCGGGTCTGGCAAAACGTATCAGTTGACAGGCGAATACCTCAAACTCCTGTTTGCTGGCACAAGCTCGTTTCGTCGTATTTTGGCTGTTACGTTCACTAACAAGGCGACCGACGAGATGAAAAGTCGTATCATTCAGGAACTTGATATTTTGGCAAGGGGCGAAGAGTCGGGCTATTTGAAGGATTTGATGACGGAATTTTCGTTGCCGGCTGATGCGGTTTTCAAAAAAGCACATCGCATTTTGTTGGAGATTTTGCACGATTATTCTTCATTTAATATTAGCACGATAGACCGTTTCTTTCAACAAACAATGCGCGCATTTGCACGAGAAATTGGATTGCAAGGCGGCTACAATGTCGAACTCGATACCAATCGAGTGCTTTCGGAAGCTGTCGATAAAATGCTTTTCACGCTCGACGAACCTGCCAATAAGGATTTGTTGAATTGGTTATTGAAGTTTTCGGAAGATAAAATCGAAAATGGTAAATCCTGGAATTTTAAGAAAGAAGTTATCGAATTGGGCAGTGAGCTCTTCAAGGAAAAATACAAGCGCTTAAGTAGCGATATGCACAAAAAGCTTGGCGACAAAGCTGCGTTGAAGGCTTATCTGCAAAAAATGACGGTTATTGTATCTGATTTTGAGTCAACATTAGCAGAAATTGCGAATGAAGCACTTTCACAAATTTCTGTTGCGGGTTATGCGATTGAAGATTTCGCTGAAGGAACAAAATCGCCATTAAAGCACTTTCAGAAGTGGGCAAGTCGCGAAATAAAGTTGCCAACACCAACATTTCTTAATTTGGAGGACAATATTGATGCGTGGAAAGCTGCAGGAAAATCAAAACAGTTTGAATCGGCTATCAAATCCTCTTATTCTACAGGATTGAACGATTGCGTGAAAGCCGTTATTGCTCATTTTCAAACTATTAACTCCTATAATTCCGCTAGTATTATTCGGCAAAATATATATTCCCTTGGCATTCTGGCAGATATTGATACAAAAATAAAAGAAGTTATTGCAGATAATAACTTAATGCTGTTGAGTGATACTACTCATTTGCTGAATAGGCTGATTGAAGGCAGCGATGCGCCATTTATTTACGAGAAAATTGGGGT
>JBAXGL010000168.1:0-5827 GCA_037139375.1 Bacteroidales bacterium
TTTCCCCATTTTTGCCACGCGAGCATCGATTTGCAGATGTGGATGCCGCGGTCGTTCACGATGTTGGTTTTCACCACGTTGTATCCATTAGCTTTCATGATTTCTGCCAAGCTAAATCCGAGCAGATTGTTGCGCACGTGCCCGAGGTGAAGCGGTTTGTTGGTGTTGGGCGACGAATATTCGATCATCACCAAAGGCGATTGGTCGTTGGCGGTTTTGATGCCGAATGTTCCGTTTTCGGAAATTTGCTGCAACATAGCAATCCACACTTTCGTGTCGATCACCAGGTTGAGAAATCCTTTTATAACGTTGAACGAAGCAATGGCGGGCTCGATTTCGACCAGTTTCTGACCAATTTCTTGTGCAGTTTGCTCCGGATTTTTACGTGATATTTTGAGAAATGGAAAAACAACGAGGGTGAGATGTCCTTCGAACTCTTTTTTTGTTTTCTGAAGTTGAGTCAGCGACGAATCTACCGTTTCACCATATAGTGCGTGAATGGCTTCGATAGCCGATTGGGAAAGTTTTTGCTCTAAAGTCATAATTATAAATGTGCCAATATGTGAATGTGCCAATTTCTAATTAATCAATTTGCCAATTAAAATTCCGATGTCTATTAAATTAACACATTGGCATATTGAAGAATTGGCACATTGAAATTGCCTGCAAAGATAATACTTTAAAATCGGCGTAAAAAAATAAGAGGTGCAAAACTAATGTTAGCACCTCTTATTGTAAATCGTTAAGTGGATTTTTGCTTATAAGCTTAAATCAGCACCCGGTTTAAATTTAGCAACTTTTTTAGCTGCGATTTGAATCGGTTGTTTTGTAGCAGGATTAATACCAGTTCTGGCGCTTTTAGCAACTACAGAAAAAGTACCGAAGCCAACTAGAGCAACTTTTTCACCTTTTTTTACTTCTTCTGCAACAACAGAAGTAAAAGCATCTAATGCTTTTTTTGAATCTGCTTTTGACAAACCGGCTTTTGCAGCGATTGCATCAATAAGTTCTGACTTGTTCATAAAATACTATTAAATTAGAGTTAAGGAATTAATTTTGAGCTTTGCAAATATATAATATAATTTTTCAATTACATCAAATAAATACAAATAATTTGTAAAAATACCATAAATCGCCTATTTATAGGCTATTTTGGGCGTTTTCAGACTCTCAAATTGGTTAAAAAGAGTACATTTGTAGAAAAAAAAGAGAGAATATGTTGCGTTCAGGTAGAGGATTTATGGACGGTTTACCCCCCGTTACTAAGAATATTATCATCATAAATGTGTTAGTTTGGCTGGCAAGTATCACTTTGCCGTCCGTTCTAGCCACCAATTTTAATGTGTCTTTTGACTTAGTAAAGCTGTTCGGGTTACACTATTTTCAGGCAGCGGGGTTCAATCCAATCCAATTGGTAACCTACATGTTTCTGCACGACACCAGCAGTTTTGCCCATGTTTTCTTCAATATGTTTGCCGTTTTCATGTTTGGTCGAACGATTGAATCGACTTGGGGATCGAAACGCTTCCTGATTTTTTATATGGTGACTGGTATTGGTGCTGGATTGATGCAGGAACTTACATGGTTTATTTCTATTTACCCAGCAGCCATTTCTCCTGACATTCATTTATACAGTGAAGCACTCAATGCTTTTATTACAGTTGGTGCATCAGGTGCAGTATTCGGAATTTTATTGGCTTTTGGCATGTTGTATCCCAATGCACCTCTTTATATGATGTTTATTCCGATTCCGATTAAGGCAAAATATTTCGTTATTTTCTATGGCGTAACCGAACTATTTCTTGGTGTTAGCCGCTTTTCGGGCGATAACATAGCACATTTTGCCCATTTGGGAGGAATGCTTTTCGGATTTTTCTTAATTCGTTACTGGAAGAATAAAGATAAACAAAATGGCCGCTTTTTTTACTGATCTGAAGCATCATTTCGAAAATGGTAATGCGCTGAAACGATTGATAATCGTCAATGCAGTTGTTTTTGTGTTGATTAGTCTAATTGAGATTGTTGGGCGACTGTTCAAAATCGAAGGGTTGTCGATTACACCTCATCTGAGTCTTTCTTCTAATCCTCCTGATTTGTTGACTCAGCCTTGGACGCTTATCACCTATATGTTTATGCACCACGATTTGTGGCATATCTTATTCAATATGCTGTGGATGTATTGGTTTGGATTGCTCTTTCTCCAACAATTTACCGAGAAACAACTCGTGGCACTTTATTTCTTTGGAGGCATTTCTGGAGCGTCGCTTTATATTTTGGTTTATAATACTGTACCATTTTTCCACGGAAGCATCAGCACAATGGTAGGCGCATCTGCATCGGTGTTGGCAATTGTTTTTGCAACGGCATTTCGAATTCCCGACTATTCGTTACGTCTAATGTTCATTGGGGACGTAAAATTAAAATATATTGCTGCTGCCACCATCTTGATTGACCTGCTGGGTGTGACTTCAGATAATGCAGGTGGGCATTGGGCGCATCTTGGTGGTGCTGCCATGGGATATTTTTTTGTGCTAGGAATGAAACAAGGAAAAGACATCACGCACGGATTTAACAATATAATTGATAAATTTGCATCGTTGTCGCGTCCAAAACCTAAAATGAAGGTGAATTATCGTCGGGCAGAAAGCGATATGGAGTATAATGCTCGCAAAAATGTGAATACCGCTCAAATGGATCGCATCCTCGATAAGCTGAAGAAGTCGGGTTATGCAAGTTTAACACCTGAAGAAAAACAATTTTTGTTCGATGCAAGCAAAAAATAAAACAAAGAAACCCAAATCTTTCGGCGTAAATCAGATCTTTCACGCCTTTATTCTGATTGGTAATCTCATTGTCTTTCTGGCACTAGTTTGTTCTACTTTTTCTAATCTGATTTCACCCGAAAAAGGAATGTTTTTCCCCTATTTTGGATTAATATTTCCTATTCTGTTTATTTTCAATCTTATTTTTCTCTTCTATTGGATTATACGATTAAGAAAATATGTTTTATTATCGCTTTTAGGATTAATGTTGAGTTGGCATCAATTTACGGTCTATTTCCCAATGCACAGCCAAAATCATCACGTTCCGAAAAATGCAATTAAAATATTATCGTATAATGTCAGGGAGTTTAACTTTATCAACCACTCCGAAGACACACCGAATCCAACAATCAAATACATCCTCGAGCAAAATGCTGATATTATTTGTATTCAAGAATTTGGTTGGAGCAAAAACGACGGCTATCTTGATAGAAACTCTATTTTAAAGGCTTTTAAAGGATATCCCTATTTCAAATTTACTCAAACGACCAATAGCAAGTGGCATTTCTCAGGATTAGCTTGTTTCTCGAAATATCCTATCATCGCATCGCATCGTATAAAATACAAAAGCCGTTATAATGCCTCAGCTTATTACTGCATAAAAATTGGCGAGCGCAAGATTGACTTAATCAACAATCACCTCGAAAGCAATAAATTCACCTCTGATGATATTGGCGTTTACAAAAAAGTTTTCAAGGATTTTAACTCCAATCGTCTCGAAGATTTCAATTCTATCATCATTCGAAAAATGGATCAGGCATTTATTTACAGAGCTCGTCAAGCCAATATTGTAAAAGACGAAATTAATAATTGCAAACATGATCTTATTGTCGTCGGCGATTTCAACGATAGTCCTATTTCATACGCCTATCATACTATTTTGGGTGATTTGAATGATGCATTTGTAGATACTGGATTCGGTCCAGGAATTTCGTACAACGAAAACAGGTTTTATTTCAGAATTGACAATATCTTACACTCACCATCCATTAAAGCTTACAATTGCAAAGTCGATCGAATTCGTCTATCAGATCACTACCCAATTAGTTGTTATGTTACGTTTCAGTAGCATTTTCGTCTTTTATTTGTACAAATAAAAACACAAACATTATGAGAAGTATTTCGTTAGTATTAATTGCTATTTTTGTCGTTATGATGAGCTCCCAAGCTATTAAAAAAGGAGATAATAAGAATCCTTTTTTTGCTAATTACACCACACCTTTTGCTATTCCTCCGTTTGATAAAATCAAGAATGCAGACTACTTGCCTGCCTTCGAAGAGGGAATGAAACGGCACAATGTTGAAATAAAAACGATAGTAAGCAATCCGAAAGCACCGACTTTCAAAAACACAATCGAAGCACTCGAATTTAGCGGCGAACTATTGAAGAAAGTTTCGCAGGTTTTCTTCAACATAACCGAATCGGAAACAAACGAAGAGTTGCAGAAAATTTCTGAAAAAGTGACCCCGATGGTCACCGAACATGGCGATAATATTGCCTTGAATGAGAAATTATTCTTGCGAATCAAATCTGTTTATGACAATCAGGCTAAAGAAAACTTGACGACTGAGCAAAAGAAAGTTTTGTCGGAATATTACCAGGATTTTGTGCGCGCGGGTGCTTTGTTGACTCCTGCTCAAAAGGAGCAAATGAAGGCTATCAACAAAGAGTTGGCGACTATTTCACTCAAATTTGGCAACAATTTATTGAAAGAAACCAATAGCTTTGTGCTCGAAGTGAACAATGAAGCTGATTTATCGGGCTTGCCCGAATCTGTGAAAGCCGCGGCTGCACAAGAGGCTAAACAGCATAAGTCGAAAGCAAAATGGCTATTCACCGTGCAAAAACCGAGCATGCTGCCATTCCTTCAATATGCCGATAAACGCGAATTGCGCGAAAAACTCTACAAAGGCTACACCAACCGCTGCGACAACGACAACGAGTTTGATAACAAATCGTTGATAGCTCAAATCGTAAAACTGCGCTTGCAAAAGGCGAATCTATTGGGCTTTAAGTCGTTTGCCGATTTTACGTTAGATAATAAAATGGCGAAAACGCCTGAACGTGTGATGCAATTGCTGAATGGAATTTGGACACCTGCAGTGCAACGTGCCAAAGAAGAGTTGGCGGATATGCAGAAAGTGTCCAACAGCGAAGGCAATACATTCAAACTGCAATCGTGGGATTGGTGGTACTACACCGAGAAAGTGCGTAAAGCCCGATATGCGCTCGACGAAGATGCCATCAAGCCGTACTTTAAATTGGAAAATGTGTTGAACGGTGTGTTTACAACTGCCAATAAGTTATACGGAATTTCGTTTACCGAAATCAAAAATGCACCAATTTATCATCCCGATGTAAAAGCATTTGAAGTAAAAGATGTCGATGGTTCACATTTAGGCGTGTTGTTGACTGACTATTTCCCACGACCAGGCAAGCGTCAGGGTGCTTGGATGAGCAATTTTCGCGATCAGTATGTGTTCAATGGATTAGAGTTTCGTCCGATCATCGTAAATGTAGGAAACTTAACCAAACCAACGCCAAATACTCCATCTTTGCTTACGATTGATGAAGTGGAAACGCTGTTTCACGAATTCGGTCATGCAATGCACGGAATGCTGACTAAATGTTCTTATCCACGGGTTTCGGGCACAAATGTGGCGCGCGATTTCGTGGAATTGCCATCGCAATTGATGGAACATTGGGCATTTCACCCTGATGTGTTGAAACTCTATGCACGTCACTACAAAACTGGTGAAATAATCCCAGATTCGTTAGTAAAAAAAATGCGTAAAGCGGCGACTTTCAATCAAGGTTTTGCCACTACAGAACTTGTAGCTGCAGCTATTCTCGATATGAAATATCACTCGTTGCAAAATGCGGATAATATTGATATTCGTAAATTCGAAACCGACGCCATGAAAGAGATTGGTCTGATAGACGAAATTGTGCCACGCTACCGTACAACTTACTTCAAGCATATTTTCGATGGCGATGGCTATTC
>JBAXGL010000169.1:0-5820 GCA_037139375.1 Bacteroidales bacterium
ACCTTGCATTTGTCATCGTATCCCATATTGAGCAGAGCGAACAGATCCATATATATGGTGTCATTTTTTTCTATTTCATCAAATTTAGGCAGAACACTATCAATGGCTAAGGTGCAAATATCAACGTTCGTTATGGGCGCTGACTTGCCATAACATCCAAAAAATATGAATAGGATTGAAAACAATCCGAAAAGTAATATGTATGCACGTTTCATGGATGATAAGTTTTTATCCCAAATTTACGAAAAATAGCTGATTTTATTGGATTAGATTTTGAATATAGTGCTATGAAGCCGACTTTTCCCAATAAATTTCCTAATTTTGTTTCGTACTCATTCGTATCAAGTGTTATGTTGCAGCCACCATTCTTAAAACCAGACGATCAAATCAGAATTGTTTCACCAGCTGGAACAATCAATCCTAATTATGTAGATGGTGCAGCCAATTGTATTCATTCCTTCGGTTTTAATCCGGTAAGCGGTCAGCATGCAAAAGGTGTTTTTGGTCGTTATAGTGGAACTGTCGATGAGCGGTTGTCCGATTTATACAATGCATTTCATAATAAGGATGCGAAGGCAATTTTGTGTAGTCGTGGCGGTTATGGTATGATGCAGTTACTCGCTCAAATTTCTCCTGATGTGATTCGCAACAATCCCAAATGGGTGATTGGGTATAGCGATATGACTGCATTTCACGCCTTGATGCAGAAAAACGGTGTGATGTCTATTCATTCGCCTATGGCGCACCATTTGTCAGAAAAAGATGATTTCTTCACAAAATCTTTATTCCAAATCTTGACAGGAAATATTCCAGAATATTCTTTTGAACCGCACTCGTTGAATCGCGAAGGTTTAAGTTGTGGCATATTGAGGGGTGGTAATTTGTCGGTGTTGATGGCATTGCGAGGCACACCTTACGATTTTGAACCTCGGGGCACAATTCTTTTTCTGGAAGATATTAGCGAACGACCTTATCAAGTGGAGAGAATGCTTTTGAATCTCAAATTGGGTGGTGTTTTGGAGAGTCTTTCGGGCTTGATAATTGGTCAATTTACCGACTACGAAGAAGATGAGTCGATGATGAAGACGCTAAATGAAATCATAGCAGATGTAGTGGCAGAATACGACTATCCAGTGGCATTCAATTTCCCAGTAGGGCATGTCTCCGAAAACTATCCTCTCATTTGCGGTGCAACAGTGGAGTTAAAAATCGATAAAAAACCCATGCTTTCTTTTCGATTGTCTGAATAAAGAGAAAATAAGGCTTCATAGGTGGAGAATTTCTTTATTTTTGCATAAGAGTACAAAACCATGCTATTTATGTTGAAGATAATTCGTAGACTTTTCTTTCTTTTTTCAATTCTTTCGTTTTACTTTCCTGTTTCTGCGATTGTACATCCTCATTTGATTGTAAATGAGGAGGATAAATCTAAAATTCTTTCAAAAATTGATTCACAGCCGTGGGCGCAGCACATCTTTAGTGAGATGAAGCAGCGCCTGAATCCCTATATTTCACACTATCGGATGACTACTGAATATGATCCCACATGGCTTACCAGTCGTTATCTAATGAATCGTGAAAACACGCACCGTTATACTGATTTGAAGGTTTCTACAAATGGTTTGACAGCTGATTCGATTTGGGGCAACGCGCCGGTGCCGACAATACGTTATTCGATTGGTGATGTGCGACCCGAAACTCGTGAAATCTATCCTTATCGCCTACCATCTATCGAAGAGTTGATCCCATATAACAAGAATACGGAAATTCCTTTTTATAATGTTCGTACAAAAAAATATGAACTTGTAAATCCATCGCGATTTAGCGAAGTGATAAATGGTGAAATCAATCGTTTGGCACTCGATGCAGCTATACTTTATTGGTTGTCTGATGAAAAAGAATATGGTCGACTGGCTGCTGATGTGCTTCAGCAGTGGGCAAAAGCTGCTTTCTATCAGCATCAGATTTCGGGTAGTAAGCAGTCGGGGCTTTTCTCAAGTCGTGTGGCTGGAGATACAGAGTATGCCTCACTGATTTTAGTTTATGATTTTCTGGGGAGTTTTTTGAAAGAAAATGGATATGATACATCCATCTATCAACCAGTTTTTGAAAAAATAGCTTGGACACTTCTTTCTCGAGGAGATTTAGAGACTTTTTATTCCAAAAGTCCTATGTTAATATTGACCACTTTATCGATTGATAATGCTGCGAAAAGAGATAAATTGCTGGGATATATTGTTGATAAAGATTCAATTGTTTCGCGTGAATATGGCAATTATAGTTTGAAAACAGCCGTTGAACGTAATATTTCGCCCCAAGGATTTTATAAAGATCCAGGTAAACATGCAACTGCTATTTACAATTTGTTGTTTTCGGCTTATGTATTGGAGAAAAATAATCTGCCTGTTTTAAATACGTTTCCAACACTCGAGAAAGCGGGTGAAGTACGTCTGTTTTCTGCATTTCCAGATTTGTCATTACCATCTTTTGGTGATGTAAACAATGTTTATCCTGATGGTAATCTACTCGAATTGGCACTCTCATTATCGTTGTTAAAAAAGAGAGAAGACTCAGATCAGATGCGTGCAGTACTGGATTTGTTGGTGAAAAAGGGCAGACACACTCGCGAAAATACGGCTTGGCAAGGTTTGATACTTTACACAGCACAACCAGTTCAGACAAGTCTTCGTAACGATTTCTGGTCGAGAAGCGGCGATGTCGATTATGCACGTTTCTATTATCAACGAAACGGAATGGATAAGTCAAATGGTTTGATGATGGGTGTGCAAGGAGCAACTTACTCGGGAAATCATGCCAATGGAATGAGTGCAGAGTTTTATGGTGCAGGATGTGTGATGGGTGGTGATCCCGGAATAGGTCGCAATCAAGGCGATTCGTTGCATATTCAATATTACAGTCAATGGGCAGCGCACAACACAGTCGTAGCAGCAGGAAGTTCAAGTCCCGAACGAATTTATAAGGGTGGCGGAACAGCTAAATCGATGGGACAGATTGATTTAGTAGCGATGGAACCACAATCTGGTCAAGACGCCATCTCAACAAATCAATCATTCATTCATACCCGTTATTTCGAACCATTTACTCGTTGCAATCAAGAGAGGACCTTATCGCTAATTCGCACTTCATCAGCTTCAGGATTTTACATCGATATTTATCGTTCGAATAATAAATTGTGGAACGACTATCTGTACCACAACATTGGAGACAAATTGGAACTTTTGAATGAAGATCGTAAACCGATAAGTTTGCATGCTCAGAAAATTCCATTGGTAGAACCCGATTTCCCAGGTTTAAGATTTATTCGCAGCACCAAATCGACTGGCGATTACAGAAATGGAGTGATTGCATTATTTACGCTGAAAAACAATAAGAAAGAGTCCTCCTTTATGCAAGCTTTGATTCCTGGAATGAAAGATCGTACATATTTTGCCGGTGTTTCGCCAAAAGCTGAATCAGCAGCGGCCCCTTATGATTCTTTACCAGTTCCCACATTGGTAATTCATCAAATGGGCGATGCATGGAATGAACCATTCGTGACGGTCTATGAACCATTCGTAGGTAAAGAAAATTACAGCGTACAATCTGTCGATTGGCTGAATAGGACTTACCACAGCACTCAGACCGCACTTAAAATATCGTGCAAAGACAATCTCATTTATTGGGTAATGAGTTCGATTGATGGTTCACGTAGAGGGAGTATTCCGGGTGGTTCGTTTACAGGAACATACGCATCCATCGAATTTCGTCAGGATACTTTACACACTGTCTATTTAGGCAAAGGTCTGCAAATTGAATGTGCAAATTTTTCTCTAAAAGGTCAGAACTCGGAATGTAGCGCCAATATTACTTTTGGGAATTCATACCTCGATGTCACAACCAACCAACCCCTTCAAATCAGTTGGAAAAATCATAGCGCACGAAGGGTTTATTTAATCGAAAATGGTTCAGATCAGCAAATCCCATTAATAAAACTACGCCGTAGCATTTTCTACCAAATCCCTGCTGTGAAAGAGGGAAGAGTCTATTTTGAAAAATAAATAACGTTTTACGTAATACGGTTTAAGTTTTACGTAAACCCGTTTGAAAATCCTTCTAAAGACGTATCACTTATAACGTAAAACTAAAATGAAAACCTTATTATTCACCCTATCCTGCATGCTGATGGCTACGACATCTATTTTTGCTAAATCTGCCGTTTCAAAAGAGGTAATCGCACATACAATCGCAGTCATTAAACAGAAGAATGCGCCTTCTCAGGCGTTTCGCATTCAGCGTGGTGTGGAGAAAACTGCTGAGTTGTGGCAGACAGAAGACGGTTCAGCAGAGGCCTTTACTGAATTTTGCACGAAAAGCTTTATCGCTGACGACAAGGATCTTGCGAAATTGTTTGCAACGTTCTCCCGCAATCTTGAAATTTTGAACGGCAATTTTGTGAAAATGGGATTGCAATTGCGCGAGCCGCTCGACCTCGACATGGGCGAATACAGTGAAGCCGACGAGATTTTTGCTGGATACAGTGCTGGTGCGCATTGGTTCGACGATTTCTTTGCCAACAAATTGGCTTTCATGGCAACACTCAATTTCCCTGAATATTCGCTGACAGAAAAGAATGAATTAGGTAAAACATGGACACGTCAACAATGGGCGTATGCGCGTTTGGGCGATGTTTTCAAGGCACGCGTTCCTGCTAAT
The DNA here is from genome assembly GCA_037139375.1 of Bacteroidales bacterium. Classification (GTDB taxonomy): domain Bacteria; phylum Bacteroidota; class Bacteroidia; order Bacteroidales; family UBA7332; genus CAXXIC01. Next base: position 4,714 of record JBAXGL010000169.1, read on the forward strand.
TTGGTGCTCGACTATTCGCGCACACTCAACAATGCTGAAATGTATATTTCATCCTACAATATTATGGCAGGCGAATTGCGCGACAACAAGGGCAAAGCACTTTTCCCGAAAGAAATGAAATTGCTCTCGCATTGGAATCTGCGTGACGAAATCAAAGCCAATTATGCCGACAAAAAACAAGGGCTCGAAAAGCAACGAATGATTATGCGTGTGATGGAACGCATTGTTGATCAGTCGATTCCGAAAGAGGTAATCAACAACAGCGCTTGCACTTGGAATCCATTCACCAATGAGCTCAAGAAAGATGCGAAAGTGGTGATATCTACACCCGAAACAGACCTACGTTATACTCAAATGATTAACTTGTTTCACGAAATGAAACGTCAGGATGAATGTTACGATGCCACGTTGAACACCTACATCAAGCGTAATTTTGATGGAGATATGGAGATGCCTGTTGAGGAGGTTGAGCAGTTGTTTATGCAGTTTGTAACATCGCCTCAGGTGAAAAAAGTAGCAGCTGTCATTCAAAAACGGTTAGGTAGAAATCTCGAACCATTCGATATTTGGTACGATGGATTCAAATCGCGCAGTTCGCTCGATCAGAATAAGTTATCCGAAATGACGCGTGCACGTTTCCCAAATCCTGCGGCTTTCGAAAAAGAGATGCCTGCAATGCTTCGTGGACTTGGTTTTTTACCCGAAAAGGCAAAATTCATCAGCGAACGCATCACTGTAGATCCTGCACGAGGCTCTGGTCACGCAGCCGGTGCTGCGATGAAAGGCGACAAAGCTCACCTTCGCACTCGAATTCCTGCCAACGGAATGGATTATAAGGGTTATAACATCGCTGTTCACGAGTTTGGCCACAATGTGGAGCAGACTTTCTCGCTCTACAACATTGACCACTATCTGCTGAATGGAGTTCCAAACACGGCCTTTACCGAAGCATTGGCGTTCACATTTCAGTCGCGCGATTTGCAGATTTTGGGCATCGACAACAAAGATTCGGAGGCTTACAAAATGTATGTGTTGGATAATTTCTGGTCGATGTACGAAATTATGGGTGTTTCGTTGGTCGATATTCGCACTTGGAAATGGCTCTAT
>JBAXGL010000170.1:0-5779 GCA_037139375.1 Bacteroidales bacterium
ACCAAAACGCCGCCGAATGCCGAAACTGGATCGCCAGCCAACGCTTTCTTCCATGCTTCGAGCATAGATGGAGCAGATGCCAAGCCACAAGCGTTGTTGTGTTTCAGAATAGCGAACGTCAGATCGTCGAATTCTGCGATGAGCGAAACTGCTGCATCAATATCGAGCAGGTTGTTGTATGAAATCTCTTTTCCTTGAAGTTGCTCAAACATCTCTTCGAATTGTCCGTAGAATACACCTTTTTGGTGAGGATTTTCGCCGTAACGAAGCACTTTGGCGTTGTCTTTTGCTCCACGGAAATAGCTTCCTTCGTTGTCGTCGAAATAGTTGAAAATGGCTGAGTCGTAACCCGATGAAACGGCAAATGCCTCTTTGGCAAACCAGCGACGATCTTCGAGGGTGGTCTCTGCACCTTTTTCTTCGAGAAGTTCTAATAGGGGGGTGTATTGCGCTTTTGATGCTACAATGACCACATCTTTGTGGTTTTTGGCAGCTGCGCGAATCAGTGAAATGCCACCAATGTCAATTTTTTCGATAATAGAAGCGTCTTCAGCACCAGATGCCACGGTGGCTTCGAATGGATAAAGATCTACAATCACAAGGTCAATTTCAGGAATTTCGTATTGTTCGATTTGAGCTAAGTCACCATCTAACTCACGACGGCAAAGAATTCCTCCGAAAACCTTCGGGTGCAATGTCTTTACTCTTCCGCCTAAAATTGATGGGTAACCTGTTAAATCTTCTACAGCCTCACAGGGATAACCTAAAGATTCTATAAACTCTTGTGTGCCTCCAGTTGAGATAAATTTTACTCCTTCGTTGTGTAATTTTGTGATAATTTCGTCTAGCCCGTCTTTGTGGAAGACAGAAACAAGCGCCGATTTTATCCTTTTGTTTTCTGACATAAACTGCTCTTTTAATAGAATTTTTGCAAAAGTACAAAATTCTGCTTTTAATTTGGTGGTTTTGAGATTATAATTTAATTAAAATGCAAGCTTTAATTGAACGCAAAGGCACAAAGAAGCAAAGGCTATTTTAAAGCCCCTACTTGGGAGGGGTTGGGGAGGTTAAATGTTCGATAATTGTTTTTGCAGCATTTTTTGGAGCTCCGATTTCCCCAAGTTTTGCACTCATTTCTGCATAGTCATCGAATATTTTCTGTCTATACGATTCGTTTTCAAGCAATTTGTGAAGCTCTTCGCGTAGGCTTTCTGCAGAAGCTTTATAGCCAAGTAGTTCTTTCACCACTTCGCGATTGGTAATCAGATTAACAAGCGATACGAATTGCACTTTTAGCATCTTTTCGATAATGGTATAAAGGATTTTTCCACCACTAGCATAATATGAAACAGCTTGCGGAACGCCCAAAATAGCTGTTTCCAACGTCGCTGTTCCTGATGTAACAAGTGCCGCTTGTGTATGTTGTAGCAATGCGTATGTTTGTTCGAAAACGACCTTGACCGGTGTGTTGGCAATGTAACTTTGGTAGTGATTTTCATCGATGCCCGGAGCTCCGGCGATGACGAATTGATAGAGCGGAAAGGCTTTTGAGGCCTCCAGCATGAGTGGCAGATTTTTTTTAATTTCCTGCTTGCGACTTCCAGCCAAAAGAGCCACAATCGGCTTTTCGTTGAGGTGGTTCTTTGTCAGAAATTCTTTCGATTTTGGATGTGTTTGTTGGTATTGATGAATCTCGTCGAGTGTAGGGTTGCCAACGTAGGTGATGGGGTAACGATGTTTCGCGTAAAACGGAACTTCGAATGGTAGAATCGACAACATCACATCGACGTAACGCTTGATTTCCTTAATGCGGTATTCTTTCCATGCCCATATTTTGGGAGAAATATAGTAGTGAACCGGAATCGAAAGCTCCTCTTTTACAAATTTCGCAATTTTGAGATTGAAGCCCGGATAATCGACTAGAATGACGACATCGGGTGCAAATTTCCGAATCTCGTCTTTGCAAATCGCCATGTTTCGGAGAATGGTGCGCAGATTGAGCAGCACGGGAATAAAGCCCATAAATGCCAACTCGCGGTAATGCTTGATGAGCGTGCCACCTTCCTGCTCCATCAAATCGCCTCCGAAGAAGCGAAATTCCGCCTTCGGGTCTTGCGCTTTTAACTCGCGCATCAGGTGTGCGGCGTGCAAATCGCCCGATGCTTCTCCTGCTATGATGAAATAGTTCATTTTAATCGCGTTTTCAGTTCATCCATATAATGATAAGCCGTTAGGTCTATTTGGCAGGGAACGACCGAAACGTAACTGTTGTTCAGCGCCCATTCGCAAGTGTCTTCGGCTTCGGGTTCGCGGTTGTGCATGCAGCCGGTTAGCCAGAAATATTCTCCGCCAAAAGGGTCGGTGCGCTTGGAATATTCTTCTTGCCACACGGCATCCGTTTGGCGGCAGATGCGGATTCCTTCGATTTCGGGCGTATCGGGGATGTTCACATTGAGGCAAACGCCCTTTGGAATGCTATTTTTAAGTATATCTTCTGCGACGGTGCGCACGTATTTCTCGGTTGCCGAAAAATCTGCATTCGGGAAATAGTTGCAAAATGAAAATCCGATGGAGGGAATGCCTGCAATGCAGCCTTCAATCACCGCACCCATAGTTCCCGAATAGTGAATGTTGACAGCCGAATTCGAGCCGTGGTTGATGCCCGAAACGATCAGGTCGGGCTTGCGGTGTAGTAGTTGGTTGAACGCTAGTTTGACGCAATCTACCGGTGTACCGTTGCATTTGTAGATCGACACATCACCATCTTCGCTCACTTTGCTGAAGCGTAACGGGGTGTGCGGCGTGATGGCGCTCGACTGACCCGAGCGGGCAGAGTCGGGAGCCATCACCACAATTTGCCCCAACCCGCGGATGCTGTGGATGAGCGATGCAATGCCTTTGGCTTCGTAGCCATCGTCGTTGGTGACAAGGATGAGGGGTTTATTTTTTGAATGTTGCATATATTGATTATAATGCTTTATAAAATTCTTTCAATGAATTGTGCAATATTTCACTTTCGAAAGATTATTTCTTAATTAACAAACCGCTCATATTATAACCAATTAAATCATATTTGTTATACACTGGAATAAGTTTTAACTCAATAATACCATTAGCAGATTTTTCTTTCATAATATCAACTAATCTCTTTACTAATGGTTTATCTGGTTTAAAGCGAGTTTCTTTATGATCACCATTATATTTGTCTGGTATTACAACTGTTATTTCTTCAAATTGTCTTTTCGAAAAAAATTCCATAAATACACCTATGGATTGATAGTTAACTCCAATTGATGTTGTTGAAATAAAAAAGCCTTCTTCATTTAATTTGCTAAAATCCAGATAGCTAGCTTGGTAAATATATGATGAAGAACAGCCAAACATTATAGCTACAATTAAAATTGAAAAAAGTGCTTTCATAAATTTGTATTTATTGATTATAAATTGTAAATTATTTAATTTAAATAATAGCTGTCTTCATTTTTTCTTATTCCGCTGTTTTGCCCATTCCATAACATTGGCAGGAGCCCTTTCAGCCAACAGTTCTTTTTTCATAAAGTCCATATAAGGGGTAACGTGGTGATAAAACATTTTCCAACCCCGGCACAGGTAGTTAAGCCCTGGCTCACCATCAGCAGTAAGAAGAAAGCGGTTTTTCGGACATTCTCCGTGACAAGCAAAGAGCACATCGCAGTTTTTGCATTGTGAAGGTAGTTTGTCGTATTTGTCTGTGCCAAATTTAAGTTGTTTGTCAGAATACATCATCGATACGAGCGAACTTGTATTAAGGTTACCTAATTTGTATTCTGGAAACACATAGTGGTCGCACGAGTACACATCTCCGTTGAACTCCATCACACCAGCGTGTCCGCAATGTTTGGCAAGCGTACAGATGCCAGCAGGCTGTCCCACCCAATTCGCAAGCGTTGAGTCGAAAAACTGCACATAAAATTTGCCGACATCTTCTTTGATCCATTCATCGAATATGGCACAGAGAAATTTCCCCCATTGCAAGGGTGTTACCGACATATCGCTCAACTCAGCTTCTTCTTCAGGTAACGAAAGTTTCAATCCGTTGGCATGATTTGATATTCGCTCAACAATAGGTGAAAACTGAATATATCGGCAATCAATTTCTTTAAAAAAGTTATAGAAATCGATTGGATAATCCGCGTTGAAATCGTTGACAACTGCCAGACAGTTGAATTCTACACCGTGTTTTTTTAAGAGATTAATTCCCTTCATCACTTTGTGGAAAGTCGGTGCACCACTTTTATCTCGTCGATATTCGTCGTGAAACTCTTGTCCGCCATCGGTAGAAACTCCGACCAGAAAGTTGTTTTCTTTTAGAAAGATGCACCATTCGTCGTTAAGTAAGGTTCCGTTGGTCTGAAGAGCATTGTCGATTCGTCGACCATTGCCGTATTTTTTCTGAAACTCTAATGCTTTTTTGTAAAAACTAATAGGGCGCATCAGTGTTTCACCACCGTGCCAAGTAAACAACACTTCAGGCTGCGTTTGTGAATTAAGGTATTCTTCAACAAATTTTTCTAGCAATTGCTCAGTCATTATTTTGCTTTTATAATCGCTGTACAGATTGCTTTTTTCGAGGTAATAACAATAGTGGCAGTCGAGGTTACAAAGTGAACCAACAGGCTTCAACATGACATACATCGGTTTTGCAAAAGGAGCGAAAAAAGGAGAGGTTATATTTTTCTGAGTCATAAAGTATACATTTTGCTTGTAAAAATAGTGCTTTTTTTCGAAACCCATAAGCGACATCTCTCTTTTATGGATTATTAAAATCTCGATTAGAGAGTAGTAAATGGGGGCTTTTACTATTTTAATTGATAGAGTTATGAACAAAATAGCCAACTTTTCAACATTTCATACAATTGTTTCATATTATTAATATGTCGTGAAACAATTTATTGCTTATTTTGCTAAAAATTTCAATTGACTATAATGGGAAAGATAATTGCATTAGCCAATCAAAAAGGTGGAGTTGGAAAAACAACTACCACAATAAATTTAGCTGCATCGTTGGCTACACTGAATAAAAAAGTATTGGTAATTGATGCCGATCCACAAGCCAATGCTTCTTCGGGTCTAGGTCTTGATATCAAATCGCTCAAATACTCTATCTACGAATGTATGATTGATGGTGTAAATATCCGAGATGCTGTGCTGCCAACAATGGTAAAAAATCTTGATATTGTATGTTCTCATATCGACTTAGTAGGGGCGGAGCTTGAATTGTTGAATGTAGAAAACCGTGATAGAGTGCTTCAAAATACACTCAAAGAAATTAAAGCAAACTACGATTTTGTGCTAATTGACTGTTCTCCTTCATTAGGATTGATTACAGTGAATGCGCTCACAGCAGCTGATTCTATTATAATTCCTGTTCAATCAGAATATTTTGCATTGGAAGGTATTAGTAAACTATTGAACACAATTAAAATTATCAAATCGAAATTGAATCCTCATCTCGAAATTGAAGGGTTTTTACTTACCATGTATGATTCACGTCTACGGTTAGCAAATCAGATTTACGAAGAACTAAAACGACATTTCCGCGAAATGGTATTCACTACCGTAATTCAACGTAACATAAAATTAAGTGAAGCGCCGAGTCATGGTCTTCCAGTGTTGCTTTACGATGCCGAATCGCGTGGAGCTATCAATCACATGCAGTTGGCTCAAGAATTAATTGATAAAAATAGATAAAGAATGACATAGTATAGACACTATATTTTGTGTTTATATATTAAAAATA
>JBAXGL010000171.1:0-5778 GCA_037139375.1 Bacteroidales bacterium
AATATATGAAATACCTATTTGTAGTACAAGGCGAAGGCAGAGGGCATTTCACTCAGGCATTGAGTCTGAAGAATATGCTCGAACGCAACGGTCACGAAGTATCGGCTGTGATGGTCGGTAGGAGCTCTAAACGCTCCCTTCCTGACTTTTTCACCCAAAAGATAGGCGCAGAGATCATCCAATTTGCAAGTCCTAACTTTCTGCCATCGGCAAAAGGCAAAAAATCGCCTTTGTTGATAAGCATATTCTACAACTTGTTTTTGCTTCCGAATTTCTTCAAAAGCATGCTCACCATTCGTAAAACGATTGCCGAGCAAAAGCCTGATGTGGTAATCAATTTCTACGAACTGATGTGTGGTTTCACGTACGGATTATTCAATCCCGAAACACCAATGGTAAGCGTTGCACACCAATATTATTTCCTGACACCGCAGTTTAACTACAGCGGAGAGGATGTTTTTCAATACCGTCTGCTCAACTTCTATAGTCGGTTGACGTCGCTTCGTGCCACCAAAGTAATGGCGTTGTCGTTCCGTGCCGAAAACGATTGTTATGTAGATAATATCACCATCGTACCACCGTTGTTGCGCCAAGAGGTGCTCACCACCGAACCGCGAAACGGCAACTACATCCACGGATACATGCTCAACAGCGGATTCGCAGACGAGCTAGCTGCCTGGAGCGAAAACAACCTCAACCAGCCATTGCACTTCTTTTGGGACAAAAAATCGGCTCCAAAAACCGATATGCTAACCCCAATGCTTGCGATGCACCAATTGAGCGATTCGCTCTTCCTGCACTACATGTCGGGTTGCAAAGGCTATGCCACCACCGGCGGATTCGAATCGGTATGCGAAGCAATGTATTTGCAAAAACCTGTGCTAATGGTGCCCACGCACATCGAGCAAGAGTGCAATGTGCTAGATGCCATGCGCTCAGGTGCTGGAATCGGTGCACTAGACTTCGAGTTGGACAAACTGCTTAGCTTTATCCCAACCTACACCAAATCGATGAACTTCAGATATTGGGCAAATGCTGCCGAATCTATCTTCCTCGAAGAGCTGACTTCGTTAGACTATGCGCCATCTGCCATTATGGCGACAACATAATTCTGTTTCTCTTTTTAATCTCTGTCTCGTAGCCAAAAAGTCGTTTTAGTGATAAAGCGGCTTTTTTTGGCTTCGCAAAACGCACACCGCTATTATTATCGCTACCTTTGCGCACAAATTAAACACAAAGTGGAATGATTGAGCTGGGTAAGTATGCGAATTTAATGGTGATGCGAAGAACCACCGTAGGGATATATTTGGGTGATGAACACGGCGACGAGGTGTTGTTGCCAAATAAATTCATCACCAACAAGACCATCTCCGTGGGTGATAAAATGGAAGTTTTCGTGTACAAAGACAGTGAAGATAGACTCATTGCCACTACCGATAAACCACAGATTCTCGTAGATGAATTTGCCTACCTCTATGTGAATGAGGTGAATGAAAACGGCGCTTTCCTCGATTGGGGACTAGAACGCGATCTGTTTGTTCCATTCCGCGAACAGATGAAAAAGATGGAAGAAGACCGTTCCTACATGGTCTATATGTACCGCGATGCCGAATCAGACAGATTGGTGGCTTCGAGCAAAATCACCAAATTCACAGACAATGAAAACCATACTTTCGAAGAAGGCGACGAAGTGCAAATTCAGGTATGGGACGTAACCTTGCTGGGCGTAAGCGTCATCATCAATGGACGATACAAAGGTCTGATTTTCCACAACGATATTTTCACACACCTTTCGATGGGTGAAAAGCGCATGGCTTACATCAAAACAGTGCGCGAAGACAATCAATTGGATGTCATTCTACAGAAACCGGGCTACGATGCCGTAGAGCCGAACGCTCAACTTATACTAGAACTACTCAAAAAAACAGACGGATTCCTCGAACTGACCGACAGAAGTGAGCCAACCCTTATCTACCGTAAACTGGAGATGAGCAAAAAGCTCTTCAAAAAAGCCATTGGCACACTCTACAGACGAAAGCTGATATCATTGGATGACGATGGAATTCGGCTTATCAAGAAATAATAGTGTTTTTCTAACATTCATCACATAAAAAAGCGACCGAAGAATCAGAAATGATCTTCGGTCGCTTTAGGTATATGAAAAAGAAGTGTTTTTACTTCTTCTTTGTTTTAGCAGCTTCGCGCGCCAATTGTTGTTGTTTCTTTTGAGCCTCTTCGATGCGTGCCATAAAACCTGATTTCTTTTTGGCAGGTTTCTTTGCATTTTCGTGCAATTTGGCAAGCAACTTCTCTTCGTTGATAAACTGACGGAATGCCAATGTTTGAAGAATAGTTATCAATGTAGAGATGAAATAGTAGTAGCTCAAGCCCGATGAAGACTGATTTAAAACAAACAGGAACATCAGTGGCATCAGATACATCATCGTTTTCATACCCGGCAATTGCGCTTGTCCGGTATTGGTCGCATCCATATTAAACTTCGTGTAGACAATATTGGTGGCGGTCATCAGCAAACAAAATAGACTGATGTGATTGCCATAGAAGCTACTCAAAAGCGGAATATTCTGGCTCCAACTAAAAATAGAGTCGTAGGTCGAAAGGTCGGTTGCCCAAAGGAAACTCTCTTGACGCAATTCGATTGACGTTGGGAAAAACATATACATCGCAATCAAAATTGGCATTTGCAATAGCATCGGCAGACATCCGCTCATCGGATTCACTCCTGCTCGACTATAGAGATCCATCGTCGCTTTTTGTTTCTCCATCGCCTGATCTTTCGTATATTTTTCGGTAATCTCCTCCACTTGCGGACGAAGAACGCGCATTTTTGCAGAAGAAATATATGACTTGTAGGTCAAAGGGAAAAGCACTAATTTTATCACCAAGGTGAGCAGCAGAATGATAATACCGTAATTGCTGATCCATTTTTCCAAAAAATTGAATATTGGAATCACAGCCACCTGATTGATCCAACGCAACACACTAAACCCAAGCGGAACCAACTTATCGAGGTGTAGTTTCTTTTCGTCAGGAACACCTTTGTCAATTTTACTTAATGTAGGGTAGTGATTTGGTCCGAAATAGAAGCTAAAAGAGAAGTTTGCACCTGCTTTAGAGTCATACTCCACCGAAGCGTCTGTGGAATAATATTTCAGATAACCTTTTTCTTTGAGCATTTTCGAATCGAGGGTAACCGAGTTAAACTCTTGATTTGAAATCAAAACAGTCGAAAAGAACTGATCTTTGTAAGCCACCCATTTCACTTTGTTCGGTAACTCTTTCTTTTCGTCTTTCGAAGCACTCAGATACTCTACATCGTCAGCCGAGAATTTATAATAAAGCTCAGCATAACGGTTTTCGTTTTGCTCGCCTTTCTCTTGTTGACGAACTTTTTGCGACCAATTCATCTCAATAGAATTTGCATTAGCTGCCAACACAGAGTCCAAGCCTTCGCTTTTCACATCGAACTTAACCAAATAAGTCTTCGGGTGAATGGTATAGACAAAATCTAAATGAGCGCCTTTTTCGGTCTTCAGACTCATCGTAACGGTGCTGTCGCTGAGTGTTGGAGTGAAGTAAAGGTCAGATGTATTCACCACCCGATTATTACGTGTCAAAAGCGTCAAACCAAACGAACTTTCATCTCCTTGAAACAAAATCAATGGCAACGAATCGTGTGTTTGATAATTTTTGAGACGAACAGAGTAAACCCGACCACCTTTGTTGCTAAATTTGACTTCGAACAACTCATTTTCGAGCGTTTCTATTTTTTCAGCTCCCACTGCTGCCGTTGCAAATGCACCAAATTGAGAAGTCAAATCAACTTTGGTAGAATCGCTGTTAATGTTTGCTGATGCTTGTACAGATTTTGCTTTTTTATTCTTCAACAAAGCCGCTTCAGTTTTTACTTGATCGATTTGAGCAATCGAATCGGTGTAGCGCTTTGCTTCTAATTGTTCCTTTGAGGGCTGATTCAACCAACTGAAAGCGAATAGAATTACACCAATCAGCACAAACCCCAAAACCGTATTTTTATCCATTTTGAATATTTATTCGTTATATATTGTTTACTTGTCTACTTTTTATTATCAATCGCAGCTTTCACAAATGCCAAAAACAACGGATTGGGATTCAAAACCGTGCTGTTGTATTCGGGATGATACTGCACTCCGACGTACCATTTTAGGGTGGGAATTTCAACCACTTCCACCAATCCGGTATCAGGATTTTGACCGACACACTGCATGCCTGCTTTTTCGAAATCGTCTTTATATTTATTATTGAATTCAAACCGATGACGGTGGCGTTCTTCAATATGAGTAGTGCCATAAGCCTTAGCAGTAATCGAATCTTTATCCAGTTCGCACTCATAAGCTCCCAAACGCATGGTGCCGCCTAAGTTGATGATGCCTTTTTGCTCTTCCATCAAGTCTATGACGTTGTATGGCGTTTTGATATCCATTTCGGTAGAGTTAGCATTTTCAAAGCCTAAAACGTCACGTGCAAATTCGATGACCATACATTGCATTCCTAGACATACACCCAAGGTTGGAACATCTTTTTTACGGGCATATTTCAAAGCCGAAAACTTACCTTCTAACCCACGTTGACCAAATCCAGGGGCAATAAGCAACCCATCCATTTCGCCCAACAACTTTTCCGCATTTGTGTCGTTTAGTTTTTCGGAATGAATGAATACCAATTTCAGCTTATAATCGTTGTAAGTAGCGGCTTGCAAAAGCGATTCATTGATAGATTTGTATGCATCTGGTAATTCAACATATTTGCCGACCAATCCTATTTTCACAATTTCAGTAGCAGAAGCCATCCGGCTCAAAAAATCTTTCCAGGGTCCAAGAGAAACCTCTTCTGTGACAGGTATTCCCATTTTATTGAGCGCTACAATGTCCAATCCTTGCTCTTGCATTTTCACAGGCACTTCGTAGATAGAAGGTACATCAATGGATTGAATGACCGCATTGGGTTCCACATTGCAAAACAACGCCACTTTGCGACGTACTTCAGCACTCAATTCATGCTCTGTGCGTAATACCAAAATATCAGGTTGAATACCCAACTCCTGCAATTGCTTGACAGAGTGTTGTGTTGGTTTCGTTTTCAACTCTTTGGTAGCAGCCAAATATGGCACATAAGTAAGGTGAATACATAAACAATTGCGACCCAACTCCCATTTCAACTGACGCACACTTTCGATGTAGGGGAGCGACTCGATATCGCCCACTGTTCCACCAATTTCTGTGATAACGAAGTCATATTTGTGTTTTGTACCGAGCAGTTTTACATTTCGTTTAATCTCATCGGTAATATGAGGAACCACTTGCACAGTTTTACCCAAGAAATCTCCTCGGCGCTCTTTGTCAATCACACTTTGGTAGATTCGACCAGTTGTGATGTTATTAGCACGGGTAGTTTGCTCATTGATGAAACGCTCGTAGTGCCCTAAATCGAGATCAGCTTCGTGTCCATCGACAGTCACATAACACTCGCCGTGTTCGTAAGGATTGAGTGTTCCAGGATCAATATTGATGTATGGATCAAACTTTTGGATAGTCACTTTATAACCGCGAGCTTGCAACAGTTTTGCCATAGAGGCAGAAATAATGCCTTTTCCCAAAGAAGAGGCAACGCCTCCGGTAACGAAAATATACTTTGTATCGCTCACAATGAATGAAAAATTATTGGGTTATAAGAAAGTGCAAAAGTAGATAATTTTTCGTAAACAACGACCATATATTT
>JBAXGL010000172.1:0-5777 GCA_037139375.1 Bacteroidales bacterium
CTAGTCCTTCAACTACCGGGTTTTGATGAATATAATCTATTTTTTCATCAATTACTTTATTGCTCCAAAGCTCAATGGGATGATTGTTATGCTGCCAAAATTGATAATGTTTTACATTAGATGAATTTTTTGCAGCATCCATAAATTTCTCAAGTAGCCATTCTTTTCTACTTTCTTGTGGATTATTTTGTATTGCTTTGATGATGTTATTGCTTGTAAATCGTTTGAAATCACCCAATAATTGCTCGGGTTTTTCCTCATTTACACTTCTGAAAACCAAATGTATATGGCTTGTCATCACGCACCACGCGAAAATCTCCATCCCCTTTTTCTGCTGACAAAACCTTAAACTATCCATGATAATATTCTTATACTCGTTTCGTGTAAAAACATCTAGCCACGCTACAACCGCAAAACTCACAAAATATACACCCTCAGGATTATGAAATTTATAGTTCCTACTCATAGATTGATATTTGTTTAATTATAAGACTTGCCACACGAAAGGATTCGTGCGGCAGCGGGGTGTTTGTCCGGTTTGTGGCAACACCTACGAAAAAGCAAGCATGGACAAAAACTGTGCTTTCTGCAATACCGAAAGTGAAAAGTTTATTGCAATCTAAATTTCGCAGAATACCGACCTCAAACTAACAAGAAGAGCAACAGAGAATTATATGTCTGTTGCTCTTTTTAGTTAGAAAAATTGGGTTGAAGACAGATTACTCATTCGCTGGCGCTGTTCTACGAACTGTGCCATTAAAGTTCTTTTATTATTTACGAAGAAGGTACGGTTTACAAACCCGCACCAAGTAGAGGGTTATTTCACTGTCAAAGTTGAAATATAATCTGAGAGTTCTTCTGCTCGTTGTTTTGTCAAGTTAAGTCTTGTTTGTGCTGCGACAGGAATCCACATTGTTCCTTGCATTTGATTGTAGTAACTCCTTGAAAATTCTAATTCTTTGTCTCTGTATTTAATCCATTGCCTCTGGGTTTCTTTTAGTTTTTCTTTTTGTACTGCTGTCAGAAGTCCTAATAATGTTTTAAAGTTCTTGTTCAATTCATTATCCCAGGAGTCAGCCGCTTTGATTACGCATTCAGTCATTCTTTGTGTCGAACAGTTTTCTTTCGAGTCTAAACATTTCTGAAGCTCAATGTCAATTGGGTGTTTCTTTTCTGTTTGTCCGTGAACTTGTAAAAAAGTCAACAAAAGTAAAGTCGTTAATATACCTTTCATGTGTGTGTTATTTTTAAAACTTGTGCCTACTTCTTAAGCAGTTTCTAACTGATTTTGAAATTGCAAATTTCTTCTTTCTGCTATGAAATTATACAGTTGTAAACTGTATAAACAAAGGGCACGGTTACAAACACGCACCGAGTGGGGGTCAAATAGAGTTTAAGATCATTTTGATTTTTTGACGCGAGAATGCAAATTATTAGGAACGACTGGCCAAGCGATTTCAACTAAATAAAAGCTATTGTTCCTTTTACCTATGAAATTTAAATTATTAGAATTTTCAAATTTCATGAAATCAATATCATCAAAACTATATTCTTTCATTTCTATACCGTCGATTATAGGAAACCATTGATCGAAATGATACATGTTTTTGCCTTCCATATATACCATCTGGCCTGATTGAGCCAAATACACCACTCTTTTCCCATCAGGACTGAATATCGGTTTTCCAATTTGATTATATTTTTTTCCGTCGATTCCGTCGATTACAGCAAACCATTGGTAGGCTAATTTAGCTGTATAAGCTTCTCTTTTGCCAACTGGACTGACTATTAAATTTCCAATGTCATTATATTTATTCCCTTCGATTCCGTCGATTACAGCAAACCATTGGTTGTTTAAACTCGCTTCATATGCTACTTTTTTTGAATCGGGACTAAATCTTATACTTCTATAATCAAGATCATCATATTTATTACCTTCGATTCCGTCAATTACTGCAACCCATTGATTACCTAATTTAGCTGTATACGCCACCCTCTTTCCATCTAAACTGAATTTTAAATCGACAATTTCATCATATTTTTTCCCTTCGATTCCGTCAATTATATTAAACACTTGACTTCCTGAGTTAGCAATATATGTCACTCTCTTTCCATCGGGACTGAATATTATTCCCGGATTTCGAATACCATCATACTTTTTCCCTTCTATTCCGTCAATTACAGCAAACCATTGGTTTTCAGACTTAGCTGCGTAAGCCACTCTTTTTGAATCGGCACTGTAAATTAAATTGGCCCCAGCAATACCTTCATATTTATTTCCTTCGCTTCCGTTAATTACAGCGAACCATTTTCTTTCTGAATACGCCGTATACGCTACGAATTTTGAATCAGGGCTGAAAATTAAGCTGTTCTTACCATAACCTTCAATTTTTTTCCCTTCGATTCCGTCAATTATAGTAAACCATTGGTTTCCTGAATTTGCAAAATACGCTACAACCTTTGAATCCGGACTGAAAATTAAACTGCCATCGGCAACACTTTCATATTTCTTCCCTTCGATTCCATCAATTACAGTAAGCCATTGGTTTTCAGATTTAACTGCGTAAGCCACTCTTTTTGAATTGGGACTGAAAATTAAACTGCCCGCGCCAATACCTTCATATTTATTTCCTTCGATTCCGTCAATTACAGCAACCATTTGATTTCCTGTTTTAGCGATATATGCCACTCTCTTTGAATCTGGACTAAACATTATATTTTTTTCATCAATATTATCATATTTCTTCCCTTCGATTCCGTCAATAACAGCAAACATGCCGTTATCTGATTTTGAAAAATACACCACTCTCTTTCCATCAGGACTTTTATGCAAAAGATAATTTGTTCTAAAATCTTTATAATAATCTTTAACCGTAGTGAGTAAAGTTACATTAACTTTTTGCGAGTGAGATAAAGTAAATGTGAATGAGTAAATAAAAATAAATAAAATCAACTTTTTCATGATAATTTAGTTTTAAATGTCAATAATATTTGCCTGTTGTTATTTGTCACCTAAAGCGAAGTCTATAAAATTGTGCCTTTTATTTAAGCAGTTTCTATCTGCTTTAGAAATTGCAAATTTCTTCTTTTTGCTTCGCAAATATACAATTTCAAACTTTAAAATAAAAGTCACGGGTTACAAACCCGCGCCAAGTGGGAGGTATTATAAATTTTCTCCATTTGCTCTATTATATTCATTGTCATAGAACATTGTCATATAATATTTCCCATAACGCACATTAACCATAAACCAAACAGACTTCTTTGAATATTTTTCCAACAAATATGTTGATGCTGTTGTCAACATATTTTTTTTCAATTCTTCTGTTGGATTAGATAGTTGCTCTTTTGTGTATTTTGACAAGAGAAAAGACTGTAGTTCTTTAACGTTAGCAACAGAATCTACGATCGCTGGTAGTTGATAATAACTTGCTTCGTATCGTTTATTGTGAACTGATATTTCATATGATATATCTTCACTATTGGAAATTGTGTTGTTTGGATATGATAGCGAAGCAGACATATACCTTCCATTATTATGAAACTGTTGGCAGAGTTTATTGAATCTTATTTTGATATCTCCTTCGCTTATATCATTAACATCAGCAACCATAATTCGGCATACTTTATTATTGTTTGTTGCAATATGTATATTGACACTTGCTCCATTGAATTCGCCAACTAAGACATCTTTATTACTTGAACTAATTGTAAATCCTTTAGATTTCAATTTTTCTATCATTTCAAGTTTGCTACCATCGACAGGAATGCCAAGAAACTGTGTTACATCTTTCTGAGCAAATAACGCTGTTGGTAGTATGAGCAACAAAAAAACCGTTACTGAAATTTTAAAATTTGTAGCCATTGATTTACTTTTTTAATTTATGCCTACTCTGTATAGGATTTTTGGCTGTCTCCTTTTACCAAAATTCTTCTTGTTGTGTAGTGTTGTGCTGTCCATCTTTTCCCCAACTGGCAAGTGTCTGTGACCTTGTATGTTACAAAAATAGTGTTTTGTTTGAACAAATTAAAAGATAAAGAGTGAAAATATATGCCGATGGTATTTATTTTTTTCATTGAGAGAGAGGTTAAATAAAGGGATTTTGTCGGTGCACTGTGTCGCACAATAGGATGAACGAAAAACGCAAAGAGGAATACGAGCAGAAGTCAGTGCATTCATTCAGATCCATTTCATATCGCACATAAATTAATAGGATGTCTGCATTCATCAGTCTGTAGGATTCGAAAATCAGGGTCCATACTGTCTCAAAAAAATTGAAAAAGTAACAAAAGCAATTAAAACAGGACAAAAAGCAATAGTAACAGGACAAAAAGCAACAGTAACAGGACAAAAAGCAACAGTAATAGAACAAAAAGCAACAGTAACAGAACAAAAAGCAACAGTAACAGAACAAAAAAGGAGACTGTCCAAAAAACTGTGTAAATAGAAATAAATATTAACGAACTAATGATTTCGTGAGGGTAACCCTGCAAAGCGTTTATCAAATGGTTATGCAAAAAACATTGGGAATAAACCCCTATTGGCGCAATTTTATAACTCGATCTTAGTGGGAGAAGACCCGATTCTTATTGCCGCCTGCTATAGCTAATCCAATTTTCATTGCTGTTTGCTTTAGCTGACGTGCGATAAGGCATAGTTTTCTGGCTTCAGCCAAATAGATAAAACGTGACAAAATCCTGTATGTGGCTTCAATATTATGTCGTACAACACAAAATGCCATTTTATTGATTTAAATAATGTTTTTAGTTAAACAAGTTAATCGCAAAAGTGTTGCTTATATAATTTGAATCTATATCTTTGCGCTTCCCTTATTTGTAATCAAAATAAATAGCGAAATATTTCTTTAATTAAACCCATTTAAAGATAAACGATTAAATATAATACCAGATTAAGTAATGAAAATTCATGAATTTCAAGCAAAAGAGATCTTCTCGCGTTACGCCATTCCAGTAACGAAAGAAACAGTATGTTACACAACAGAAGAAGTATGCGTTGCTGCCGAACAACTAGGTTATCCGGTAGTAGTAAAAGCACAAGTTCACGCCGGTGGTCGCGGAAAAGCAGGTGGTGTGAAATTAGCTCGTACGCTCGATGATGCAAAAAATGCAGCCAATCAAATCCTCGGAATGGATATCAAAGGTTACACCGTAGAGAAAGTGCTAGTGGCACAGGGTGTAAAGTTCAACAAAGAGTTTTATGTAGGCATGACGATTGACCGAAACACAAAATCGGTGCTCTTTATGGCTAGTAAAGAAGGTGGTGTAGAAATCGAAGAAGTGGCAAAAGACAATCCTGAAGCGATTCTGAAATTCCCTATCGATCCTGATTTGGGAATGGCTCCATTCTTGGCGCGCAAAATTGCATTCGAGCTGTTCGATGACTTCTCGTTGGTGAAACAAGGCGCTGATATGTTCCAAAAACTTTACAAAATATTCCTCGACACCGACTCTTCGTTGGTAGAAATCAACCCATTGGTGGTGACAGACGAGGGTAATTTGCTCGCACTCGATGGTAAAATGAACTTCGACGATAATGCACTCTTCCGCCAGTCAGCGATAGAAGCACTCAACGAACCGACTGAAGATGAAAAGAAAGAGATTGAAGCAAAAGAGAGTGGACTGACCTACATTCGCCTCGATGGAAACATCGGATGTATGGTGAACGGCGCAGGACTAGCGATGGCTTCGATGGACGTGATCAAACACTTTGGCGGACAACCGGCTAACTTCCTCGATATTGGTGGTAGCTCTAACCC
>JBAXGL010000173.1:0-5774 GCA_037139375.1 Bacteroidales bacterium
AAAATCCCCTCGTTTGATATTTACATTAATAAATAAACAAACAAGGGGATATAATTTCAGAAAGATTCAATATTTAAATCTTAATTTTTGAATTCAAATTAATGACTCATATACTCCTCATACGAAACCGATCTATGCCCAGCAAGAGTATAAGTAGTTCCATAAGGTGTTGCATCATCTTCAAATTGAATATCAAACGAAATGCTATCGTTTCCAATAACTTTACCATTCGAGACCTTAATTCCAATGTTATAGCCTGAAACTACAGATTTTGATAAATCTGTTTTAAAGGTTTTGGAAGACATATCAGCAGCAGCTTTAAACTTCATGGTCCAGAAATGACCTGCAGTTGCAGCTGTAGTTCCAGTTCCATAATCATCAATCCAAATTGAATCTTTTCCGAACGAAGAATTATAAATCTTTATTTCAAATGGTTTACCAGAAGCAACACCATTAGTATATGTATCCAACATCCAATCTCCAGCAATGGGATATGCCCAATTATACTCCTTGGTATAGCTTTGTTCGCATGATACAAATATATAAGCGAATGCTATAATTAATAAAAAACTTATCTTTTTCATATTGATTGCTTTTATTAGAATTATTGTTTAATAAATGTTCTCACAGAGGTTCCATATCCTGCATTAACACAGACCCATTTATACAACTTGTTTGTATCATCATATACACCACCAGTGCATGCAAACTCACCGACTTTTGAATCCTGAGATGGTGCACTTATAACAGTTGCATCTATTTGGAACATATAAATAAGAATATTATTTACACTAGTTCCGGCGGTTGTACCATCAGAAGTAGCTCCACCAGGGTTATTGTTCATATATAGCCCTGGATAAGAGGTTTTACTCACAATAGCAAACCCTTTAGCACCCGCATTTCTACGGTACGTTCCTGAGATATCCATAGCAGCTGCAGCAGGAGTAATAACACCAACATATCTGCGAGCGGACGCTGTAAAACCGTCCTTGTTAGTTGCAGTATATTTTATAGTGTAAACTCCAGTTTTTGTGACATCTACAGAACCCTCCATCTTCACAGAGCTACTGATATCTTTAGTACCCTCAAGGGCTAGAACCCCACTATCTGTATATGTGCCATTTACCAGAACAGTAAGCGCTTGATCGCCTTTCAATTCAACTGTAGGATAAGATGTAACTGATGAGACACCTTCCGAATCTTTATTGCATGATGTCAGAAAAGCAGCAGCAATTAGACTTATCAAAAATATTTTTTTCATAATAATTTTTGTTTTAAATTAGTTTATTTACCCCACCAAACACTCTTGGTCAAATCAACTCGCTTAGGCGTATTTATATTTGATTTTCTTTCACTTGCAGGGAAGAACACTCTCTTAGGCCTATCAGTACCAGGGAATATGGAAGTCAAAGAAACACTAAAAAAGTCTGGATAACCTGTACGATTGAAATCAAAGAATGATTCAATAGCTCTTTTATTGGTTGCAGCCACCCATTTTTGTTCCAAAATTGATTTAATACCATTATATGGATAAGTTACTGCATTGTCTGCTAAACCCAAACTTACTAAAGATGCTTTGATACCATCTTGGAAAGTAGCCTGTGCTTCTGCAGGAGTTTTGAACCGAGCTTGTGCTTCAGCAATTAAAAACTTAACCTCTTCTTTCGAAAAGAAATATACAGGATCAAGATTACCTATCGTTGGAGTTGCATAGTTTTTGATTGTACCTAGAAGATTCTTTGAATTACCAGTTGCAATGCCAGTATATAAACCACCAGTAGCTGCTGCTGTAAACATTTTTTGCAACCTAGGGTCAGAACTTGTTGTTAAGAAATCAACAATTGTTTTATTGGCGTTCAAATTTCCAGACAATCTATCAACAAAAGTATTAAACAATGGATTATACCCTGTTTCTTCTGCTTTGAATGCAACAAATTTTGCATCGGTGTCTAAGAAATTATTCTTATCCAGCAGAGCAGTAATTTCATTTTTAAATCTATTAGGATTCGCATCGTTAACATAGCGCAAATAGATTTTCAATTTCAATGTATTACCAAATGCAATCCAAGAATTCATATCACCTCCAAAAACCAAGTCTGATGTTTTTGGATTTACTGAAGTTCTGACAGAAAAATCTTTTGAAATTGCATCATTAATTCTAACAATCAGACTATCGTAAACCAAACGTCCATCATCGTATTTAGGCTGCAAATTAGCTGACCCTTTTAACGCTTCCCTAAAAGGAATACTATCATACAAATCTGCCAAAACCTGATAGTCATATGCTTGCATCAAAGTTGCAATGGTATAGGGCGCCCAATTTGCAGATTTTACAGTGCTATTACGAACATATTCGAGGTCTAATAATGCACCTGAATACATTGATACAAATTGACGATCCAAATCATCATCAGTTAGGTTGTATGATTCCCATTCGGCCCATTGTGTTGCTGCTGGTGCTTGTGCATATTGTTGCGACCAATAACTACCTAATGCCTGATAATAACCACCCATAACAAAAGCGCTACCAGAAATTCCACTTGGTAATACTAAATTTGGAGTAGCCTGCGATGGATTGCTTGGATCAGTATTTATATCGAAAAAGCTCTCGCTGCAACTACTCAATAGGAAAACACTCGCGCAGAGCGTACCTACAAAATATTTTATTTTTTTCATAACTTCTTATATTGAGATTAATTACAAACCTAATTTCACACTAAAACCTATACTACGTGTAGTAGGTGTAGCACCATAATCACCAAAACTTGCCTCTATGTCGTTACCAAAAGTAGTTTGTTCTGGATCAGTAAACACGTTTGAACTCGGAGTCCAGATCAATAAATTACGACCAACTATAGAAATTTCAGCTGAACTTAAAAACGATTTGGCTAAAAGTTTCTTAGGCAAAGAATAAGTTAATGTCACTTCTCTTAACTTAAAGAATGTTTTATCAACAAGACTATAAGCACCACCAATTCCAGCATTATAAGATTGGTTATAATATGAGTTCAAGTTATGATCCCAAGCTGCTATTGGTGTTGTGTTTTCAACATACGTTCCATCAGAAAGCTTTTGCACAGAATTTGGAATAATAAATGGCTGTCTATCATTAAATGTAGTTTGAGGTGCATTTCCTGTAAAATAAAGTAACTCTGCAGTTCTTGAATACATAACTCCACCTTTTCTATAATCAAATATTGCTCGCAAATTGAAGTTTTGGAATGTAATAGAAGTTCCTCCGCCAATTCTAAAATCATTTTGTGAAGATCCCAAGTAACCTTTTGCCGCTTGAAAAACAGGTAAACCCTGAGCATCAACAACTTGATTACCATTCGGATCTTTTTCTAACACATTGCCTTCGAAAAGACCTAACTCTGAACCAGGTCTTGCCATAAAGTCGATTGAAGATGTACCACCTAAAGATATTTGATCCAATCCTTCTGTCAATCTAACCAATTTATTACGATTTTTGGTATAATTGGCAAATAGTTCCCATTCAAAATCTTTTGTTTTGATTGGAATAATTGAAGCACTAAGCTCAACTCCTTTATTTGTAATTTCACCTAAATTCATTGTTTGAGTTGTATAACCTGTCGATGCAGGAATAGAAGCTTGCCAAATCAAATCTGTTGTAGTTTTATCATAAAGCGTAAAATCAACACTAAATCTATTTTTAAAGAACTTCAACTCAGTACCAATTTCTTTATCTGTGGAAATCTCAGGCTGCAACTTGTTGTTTCCGATTCTATTTGATACAGAGAATCCATTAATAGAACCTGCTAATGGATAATCTAGATTACGATAACCATCAGTATGAGACGCTTGTACTAATACAGAATTTATCAAATATGGATCTGCATCATTACCAGTTTTGGCAATCCCAGCTCTAATTTTACCGTATGATAAGATATCTTTACCTGCAGAACTTAATAATTCAGAGAAAATAAAGCTTGCACTTGCACCTGGATAGAAGAATGATCTATTTTGAGCTGGCAATGTTGACGACCAATCATTTCTTGCAGATAAATTCAAATACAACATACTATTTAAACCTAAATCTAAAGATCCATATACACCGACCAAACGACGTTGAGACGTACTTTCTGAAACAGACGGAGTGGAAGAGCTATTGGCTAAATTATAGAAATTTGGAATATTTAAACCAATTACTTCGGCATACTGAGATCTAGCATCTCTTTGGTTAAAGTTATGTCCCAACACAGCATTTACAGACAATATTTTATCAAATGTTTTATCAACTTTCAGCATCAAATCTGTATTTAATTCTGAACTATAAAAGGAAGATTCCCCTACTCGTCCAACTTCTTTTTCATAATCTGCACGAGATGAATTAAAAATCGCTCGCCATGTCTTTAGGCTATTATTAGACACATCTTCTCCGGCCTTAAAGGATGCAGTAAGCCAAGGAAGAAGTTTTGCATCTAATGCTACATTTCCAAATACTCGGTTGTCAACCAATTTATTTCCATGCTCATTCAGTACAAAATAAGGATTTTGAGCATAAACTGTAAAATAATTATCAACATTATTGAATTTATTGTTGTAATCTTTCAAATCAACAATACTCATATCACGAGAGGTTTGCCACAAACCATCCAACACTGATTGTTGTTGTCCAGTCGGTACAAATTTAGAATCTTTACGCACATAGTTCAAAGAAGCAGATGCAGTAAAAATCTTCAAAAAAGTTGAGCTACCTCTAACAGAAAGGTTATTTCTCTTATATGAGTCAGCATTTGATGGCATAATACCATCATTATTTATATTTCCATAAGAGATATAATAACTTTTATTCGCATCACCGTTTGATATTGAAATTGCATTATTTGTAGTTAATCCAATATCAAAGAAATCTTTGATGTTTGTAGGAAGTGCTGAATAAGGTTTGATTTGTTGTTGGTTATCAACAACGTGACCCCAAATTCTTGTTTTTCCATCAAATCGTGGGCCCCAACTACCATTTTCTTCTAAGTTAGTCGCTGTTCCACCAAGATCATACCATCCCTGACCATAATCATTTTGCATCAATGGTAATTTTAATGGCGTTTCAAAAGTCGTTGTAGAAGAAATTTCTACTTTGGCTTTATTGTTTGATTTAGAACCATTTTTTGTGTTAATAATAATAACACCATTAGCCGCTCTAGAACCATAAGAAACTGTAGCCGAACCGCCTTTGAGAACTGTAATAGACTCAATATCGTCAGGATTAATATCATTAGCCCTATTACCAAAATCATATCCACCATTGATTGACGTTGCACTTTCAACACCATTACTTACTGGAACACCATCTACAATATATAATGGCTGATTGTTGCTTCTTAGTGAAGCAAACCCGCGAAGATTAACCCGTGTTGATGCACCCGGTGAACCCGATGCAGAGTTAATATCAACTCCAGCAACCTTACCTTGCAAAGCAGTTATAGCACTTCGGTTTCCAGTAGCTGTAATTTCTTTAGAAGAAATTGTAGTAGCTGCATACCCTAAAGATTTCTCAGATCTTTTGATACCCATTGCTGTAACCACAACTTCGTCCAACGATTTTGCAGAACTTTTTAAAACAACTCTTAATGATGATTTAACTGCTAATTCTTGGGATTGCATCCCAATGTAAGATACAACTAATGTTTTACCATTAGAAGGTACATTTACTGCAAACTTGCCATCTGCATCAGTTACTGTTCCTACTGAAGTACCCTTTACAACCACTGATGCACCAATAACTGGCTGCCCATCTTCTGCGGAAAGTATAA
>JBAXGL010000174.1:0-5738 GCA_037139375.1 Bacteroidales bacterium
AGATAAAGAATGACATAGTATAGACACTATATTTTGTGTTTATATATTAAAAATATACGTATATGGCAACACCAAAAAAGAACGCATTAGGTAGAGGTCTGGATGCTTTAATTATGATGGAAGAGGTAAAGACTGGTGGTTCTTCATCTATCAGTGAAATTGAATTATCGAAAATTACCCCAAATCCTGATCAACCACGCCGTGAATTTGACCCAATTGCCTTGAGTGAACTAAGCGCGTCTATCAAGGAATTGGGTATTATTCAACCCATTACTTTGCGCGAAGTTGGACGTGATCAGTATCAGATTATTGCTGGAGAACGCCGTTATAGAGCATCATTGTTGGCTGGATTAGAGGCTATTCCAGCATATATTCGAACTTCGAACGACGAAGATGTGCTCGAAATGGCTTTGATTGAAAATATTCAACGTGAAGATTTAAATGCAATCGAAATAGCGTTAGCTTATCAGAATTTAATAGAACAATACAATCTTACACAAGAGCGTCTCAGTGTTCGTATAGGAAAAAACAGAACAACAATTGCTAATTTTTTACGATTGTTGAAGCTTCCAGCAGAAATTCAAATGGGTTTGAAGGATAAAAAAATTGACATGGGGCATGCTAGGGCATTGATACCCGTAGAAAATCCGACAGTTCAACTTAAAGTTTACGAAGAAATAGTTGCGAATGAATTAACTGTTCGGCGGGTAGAGGAGATAGTTAAAGCAATCAATTCAGGTAAGGGTATTGATGAATTAGCAAAAATTCAGCCTGCGAAAAGTGCTTTACCTCAAGAATACTCTCTTTTGAAGAAGCATTTGACGAAATTTTTTAAGACTAAAATTCAGTTTTCGATTAACGATAAAGGGAAAGGAAAAATCAGTATTCCTTTCAAATCGGAAGAGGAATTAGAGCGAATTATCACTATTTTTGACGGTTTAAAGTAACAGCAGATTGAAATCTAAACACCTGATATTAATAATTTCGCTATATTTGTGCTTCGGATCTATTTTTGCACAGCAAGAAAAAGAGTTGATTGGCACTACCATTTTCTCTGATTCTTTGAAAACAGGTACATTACCAACTGTAGTTTCAAAAGATGGGTTGATACAAAATAAGAAAGCTGAATTTGCACCTATTCCATCGAGAGCTGTTTTGTATTCTGCTTTTTTCCCAGGGTTAGGTCAGATTTATAATCGCAAATATTGGAAATTGCCTCTTATTTATGGCGGTTACGCTGGTATTACATACGCTTTGGCTTGGAATAACCAATATTTGAAAGATTACACTGCAGCATACAATGATCTGCAAGACAATGATCCGAATACCAATAGTTTTTATGATATATTACCAGCTAGTATGAAAGAAGCCTACAAAAACGGTACTTTAACACAAGATAGGCTATCGACAATCTTGAAAAATCAAAAAGATTTTTTTAGAAGAAATCGAGATTTGAGTATCATAAGTATGGGTCTATTGTATTTTGTAACAATGATTGATGCGTATGTTGATGCTCAACTTTTTCAATTCGATATTAGTCCAGAATTGAGTATGAAAGTTCAGCCGTCTATGATACGAATAAATGAATTTAATAACCGTTCACAGGGACTTGGTCTTCAGTGTTCGATTAATTTCTAGTTTTTATGAAAAAGGCATTATTGCTTTTCGATTTTATTTTAGTTTTTGTTTCAGTAAATCTTTATGCAGAGGCTGAACCTTCAAAACCGACTATCAAGGATACCATTCGTGATGAAGCAATCGTATTACCTGAACCATTGAAGGCAAATATGGATGAAATGTTATCGAATTGGATGACATCACATCTGCTTGATATTGATAAAAACTGTATTCAGAATTCTGTAAATCCAGAAGTGAGTGATTCAATTTATATCGAGCGGCTTTCTAAACTGCCTACAGCAATTGAGATGCCTTACAATCAAATTGTTCGCTCCTATATCAACTTATATGCTCAACGTTTACGCGACAGAGTGAGTTATATGTTGGGTTTAGGTCGTTTCTATTTTCCTATTTTTGAACAAGCTCTTGATGCTGAGAATATGCCATTAGAGTTGAAGTATCTGCCAGTGATCGAATCGGCTCTCAACCCTAGTGCGACGTCTCGAGTAGGCGCGGCAGGGCTTTGGCAATTTATGCTACCAACAGGTAAAATGTATGGTTTAGAAATAAATAGTTTAATTGATGAACGACGTGACCCTATTAAATCGACATATGTAGCTGTACGTTATCTTAAAAACTTACATCGAATTTATGGTGATTGGGGGTTAGCTATTGCAGCATACAATTGTGGACCAGGCAATGTGAATAAAGCGATTCGTCGTTCGGGTGGAAAACGAGATTATTGGGAAATATATTTTCATCTACCAAAGGAAACACGCGGTTATCTCCCTGCATTTATCGCAGTTAATTATTTGATGAACTACCCATCTGAACATAATATATGTGAAGCAAAGTGCAAAATCCCAATGAATACTGATACCGTTCAGGTAAATGAAATGGTTCATTTTCAGCAAATTGCAGACGTTTTGCAAATTCCAATTGAAGAAATTAGAACACTTAATCCAACTTATCGCAGAGATATTGTGCCTGGGAATTTGAAACCGTATACGTTACGTCTTCCTATGTTTTCGGCTTATGCATTTATTGATCAACGTGATTCAATTGAAAAATATCGAGCAGATGAACTTTTATTAAATTTTAGAAAAACGGTTAATCCAACAGCCTTAGATTACTCAACACCTCAATCAATTATTCACCACAAGGTACGGCGTGGTGAGACAATGAAAGAGATTGCTAAAAAATATGATGTTGCTGTGGCTGATATTAAAGATTGGAATCATTTACGATCTACAAAATTACCCAAAGGGAAGTTATTAAAGATTTATCGTGAGAAAGAAGTTTCAAAACCAATTAAAAATAATGAAGAATTTACAGCACATGCTAAACAAAAGGCAGTTGATACTGTTAAAGTAGTTTCAGACACTTTATCTGTTGCTGAAAAAGAGAAAGAAGAGCGAGTGAATGATAAAAATTTAGCTGCTCAACTTCATAATTTTAGTTATCATACCGTTAGGCGCGGTGATACCCTCTGGGCTATAGCAAATCGATATCCCGGAATTAGTGTGAAAGATATTATGTCTGCTAACAAACTTAGAAAACACAGTGACATACAGGTAGGAATGAAAATAAAAATTCCGAAAGCATAATCATCTATTATGACTCATCTCAAGACCAACGATACCTTAGAAGATAAAATCATAGAACAGGAATTTCAAGAATTACTGAATGATTACCTCTGCTCACCACATAGAAAAAAGGTCGAACTAATAACCAAAGCATTTAACTTCGCTAAAGAAGCTCACCACGGCATTCGTCGTCGATCTGGAGAGCCTTATATTCTTCATCCGATTGCTGTTGCTAGAATTGTTGCCAAAGATATGGGATTGGGGTCAACCTCTATCTGTTCTGCGTTATTGCACGATGTTGTTGAAGATACAGATTATGGAGTTGAAGATATTTCGAATATTTTTGGACCCAAAATAGCTCAAATAGTTGAAGGATTAACGAAAATTGCCGGAGGTATTTTTGGAGAACAAGCGTCTTCGCAAGCTGAGAATTTTCGAAAATTATTGCTTACAATGAGTGAGGATATTCGGGTTATTCTCATTAAAATGGCGGATCGATTGCATAATATGCGTACGTTAGATTCAATGCTGCCAAATAAACAGTTCAAAATTGCCGGTGAAACACAATACTTATATGCGCCTTTGGCTTATCGCCTTGGTCTTCATTCTATTAAATCTGAATTAGAAGATTTAAGTTTTAAATACGAGCATCCCGATACTTATAAAGAACTGAGTGAGCGAATAGCATCAGAAGAAAGCATCAGACAAGAAATATACACACAATTTGCCAATCCGGTTAGTGATCGTCTAAGTTTGATGGGCGTGAAATTTGATATGACCTGGCGTACCAAATCGATATATTCTGTTTGGAGAAAAATGGAATCGAAGAAAGTCGCTTTTGAAGAGATTTATGACCTTTGTGCAGCACGCATAGTATTTGTACCAAAGGAACTGGCTGATGAAAAAATAGAATGTTGGAATATATATTCGGTTATTACAGATATTTATAAACTCCATCCCGAACGTATTCGCGATTGGGTGAGTCGTCCTAAAGCAAATGGATATCAGGCTCTTCACCTCACAGTAATGGGGCCAAAAGGTCATTGGATTGAAGTACAAATTCGTAGCGAGCGAATGAATGAAGTTGCTGAAAAAGGAATGGCCGCTCATTTTAATTATAAATCAGGTGTAACTGATGCAAGTACACAATTGAATGTTTGGTTGAGAACAATTCGTGACATCCTTGAAAATCCAGGCCCAAGTGCAATGGACTTTCTCGATTCTATTAAACTTAATCTTTACGCTTCCGAAATATTTGTTTTCACGCCAAAAGGTGAAATTAAAACCTTACCTCAAGGTGCAACTGCATTAGATTTTGCTTTTGCACTTCACACGCAAATAGGACACAATTGCATTGGTGCAAAGGTGAATCATAAATTAGTACCTCTAAGTCATCGTTTGCAAAGTGGTGACCAGGTTGAGATTTTGACTTCCCGTTCACATTGGCCACAATCTGATTGGTTGAACTATGTAACCACAGCTCACGCACGTAATTTAATCAACAAATATCTTCAGAAAGATGATCGCTTGGCTATTCAGCAAGGTGAATCGTTTGTGCGTAGTTTTATGCAGCAACATTTTCCCAATAAGCCTGGCACAATGAATTTGTTAATTCAAATCTATAATTTGGCTTCAAAAGAGGAGTTGTTTAAATTAGTTGGAAAAAAAGAGATTAAACTCGAAGAGGAAATTGTAACGCAAATAAAGAATAGTGATTCAAGTGCATTTATTCGCTATTTTCGTCAAACTTTTAGTATTAATAAAAATACAAAAAAAACAGAAACCCCAGTTGCGGTTAAAAGTATTGATAAAAAGAGAAATTTCGTTTTGGATGAATCTCATTTCAATATCAGTTATAAATTCGCTCCGTGTTGTCGTCCACTTCCATTTGATGACGCTTTAGGATATATAAATGATGTGAATTTGGTTGAAGTTCATAAGCGTTCTTGTGCGGTGGCAATGAAGCTGAAAAGTGCTCATGGTGATAGACTGTTATCTATTAAATGGAAACCATTTACAATGCATACTTTCACAGCTGGAATAGAAGTGAAAGGGGTTGACGGAATAGGTGTGTTGAATGATATTACACGAGTGTTGTCAGACCAATTATCCATGAGCATTCAGAAGATACATATCGAAACGAAAGATGGAATTTTTGAGGGCAATATTGATTTTCAGGTACAAAGTGCAAATGACTTATCAAATCTTTGTTCAAAATTAATACAACTGAAGAACTTGACGAGTGTAACTCGTGTCGATGGAAAATAATATAGTTTCGAATATTTGAAGATATATCTAAAAAGCCAAATAACAGTTTTCGAAGGTGTTTTGTATCTGTGATTATATCCACTCCTCTTTAGCAATTTTCCCTTGCAGACCAACTACGATGAGCTTCATCGGAATTTTTCGTTTAGCTTTGGCAAGGGCTGTTTTAGCAAGCTGAAGCAATCCACCGCAGCAAGGCACTTCCATAATCATGACCGTGAGCGTGTTTATTTTTGCATCGTCAACCATCGATATCAACTTCTGAATGTA
>JBAXGL010000175.1:0-5675 GCA_037139375.1 Bacteroidales bacterium
ATCATCCTTTTAAAGTTGAAAGCAGCTGCAGCCAGCATAACATTAATGTTATCTCCCGTTATTGCTTTGTAGAAGTTACGATTTAAGCGGTGGTCTGTTTTTAAATGACCATTAATGGGTTCTATAGCTGCTCTTCTTCTAAATTGCTTCCTAAGTTTATTTCGTTGATATTGTGATTGTTTTCTATCACTAAATGGCTTCGGGATTTCAATCGTTGTATCGTTTATTTGTCTTTTTCCCTTGTAACCTCTGTCTCCAATCAATCTCTTTATTGTTCGTTTACCCAATAATCTTTCGGTTTGTTCCAGTGCCGGTTCTATGGTATGTCCGTCGTAAGGATTTCTAAAACCCATAGCTCCAATTATCACTCCTGTTGTTTGGGTGTAGATAATCGAAACTTTATTTCCAAACTCGTATTTCTTATGTTCTTTACCTTTGGATATGCATTGAACATCAGGCTCATGTACTGAATAAATCTTGTTACTGTCGCTCTTTTTCTGACTTAAGATTCGCTTAAATAAATCAATATCTGATTGATACCTGGAGTCGGGCAATAAATTACGTGCCAACTCTCGAACCAATCTGCCTGCAATCGTTTTCTCTTTTCTATCTGCTTTGCGGGCTTTCCACTTATTGCGCGGATGACTCCGAAAGCGTTGATCTAAACTCAATTTCTTTAGTGTGCGTGTATAACTTTGACGAACAGGCAGCTTCTCTTTTTCAGCTATCTTACGGCATTTGTCTATAATTTTTCGATGCAATTTACTATCTGTGGGAAAAGTAATGTTCTTCTCCTGAACAGTAGTGTCGATGCTCGCAGTTGAATCATTACTGTCATCACCATTTATTCGAATACTTTCTTTGAGGATCAATTCAATCCCGGATTCTCCAATCCTATGACGAAAATGAACTAACTCAGATGCTTCGCACGGTTCAACCGGTATAAACTAGTTCTGACCACAGAAGTATTGGTAATAAACATTTTCACTCCATTGTTCTACCATACTTTCGTCAGAAATATTACGTAAATGCTTTATAATCAGCAATCCAACCATTAGTCGAATCGGTTTGGCTGGTCGTCCATTATCTAAACAATACAACGGACTGAAAGAATCCTCAAACATCTGCCAGTCCACCTTATGGGCTAAAATATACATTGGATGTTTTTGATTAAGAGTATCCTCTAATCCAAAAAACATACTGATCTGTGACGTGTCTTTTTTCTTCGGTAGCATAATTTATTTGCAAGAATTACGCTTCTAAAATACGAAATCTTGCAGATATATGCAACTATTTTTAAAGATATTATGTTGATATTCTTTGCATTATCTGCTTTTTAAGGGGCGACTACATAGAAAAGGCGGATAGCAAATCCGCCTTGACCATTATCATCTCTCTACGGCTTTATATCCGTGGGGACGAGGTGATGCCAAGAAGCAGTACTGTTTAAACAAAAAGCAAAAGTTAGGCTGCGCTAAATTTGATTTAAAAAGCAGTGTTTAAAAAAATCAGTTTATTCCTATAATAAGGTAAAAAGGTATAAATATGATTTTTAAATTAAAAGTTAAAACAGCGAAGATGGAATTGAATATATTCTTTAAAGAAAACGGATTGAAGCTACTTGTGAAAATTATCACATTATTTACAGGAATAAATATGTTTATCAATCTAAATCTTGCATTTACAATCATACATAATATCAATATAGATATTTATTCTGGTATTGATTTTGTAGCTCAATTATTCCGATTAGCAAATTTATTTATCTAAACAATCGTGGATTCAATAACTATAGAACCTTTATCGAGACAAGGATAATTCTTCGCCAAATACAGCTACAGTGGAACTCACACTATGCCGAACAACTGCTAGCATAGGAGGGGAAGATATTGCTTTTCGCATTATAAATGCACATAATACGAAGATGGCGGGAATACAATTCCCGCCAACCGTACACCAACTTTCTAAGATTTCAAATCCGGGAGAGCGGGTGGGGATTAAGACAGTACCTCGCGCTAGGAGAAGGCGACGAAAGTTTCACCAGAGGTTGATATATGTTTATCATTTCTGTTTAAAACTATATTTTGAGAAACGTCAACAATTTTGTTCTTTTTGTTTTTAAATTCCGTATCCATATATGAATATTCTTCTGTTAATATATTTTTAAAATAAGATACGGTGTTCTGCAAGCACCACTCATAATATTTTTTTAATGGATGATGTTTCAAACCAGAAAAAAAACTTTCATCTGACCAAATTATTTCTTTATCATCAACACCATTAAACCATTCTAAATTTTCTGGCACTTCGTAATTAGAAGAAATTTTAACTAATGGTTTTATATTGTGTGAAATTAAATTTCTCATTAATACAAAATTTCTTTCTAAATCAGTATATTTTTTATTTTCTTTTTTAGTAATCGTCAAATAAATCTTATTCAATATTTCTAAATTATTATACATCAAATGTGTTACCATTAGGAATTCCCTATCATATCTTAATCTAATTTTTAAATTATTATTTTTAAAAGTATGTTTTTTTAGGGTTTCATTAATATTGTCTATATTATACAAGTTTCTCAAAATAGAATAATTCCACTGTCCTAGTAATTTTCTTGTTTTGTCTAAATCATTATCTGAATTTTCTAAACTAGCTGGCTTATTATCAACATTACCAATAAACTTACACCAAAAAATTTCGTACCCTTTTAATCCAAATTTTTGAATGATGTATTGTCCATACTTTTTTTCAAAACTTTCACCCCAATCTTTTAAATTCCACAACATATAATTTTTACCTAATATTAGTTTTAGTATTTTTCGTAACATTGTCACTAACGACCTACGCAATCTACATTTAGTGGTTTGCGTAAGCATTATCGTCTAACAAAATTGTGAATTCAGGAGCAAAGACCGCCAAATTAACGTCAACCAGCCTATTAAATTAGGCGTTTTAGTGGCTTACAATTTAGTTTTTCAGGAAGTCTAAATATTCTGCAAGAGTAAAAACGCGATTTGGATATCCAAAATCTTTAAGCATTTCTGTCATATCTCCATCTGAAGTCACAAGAATCACTTCTCTGTCGTCTAAAGTACTATTTGAAATAGTAAAAGAAACATGATAATCCCAATGCCAATTCCATCTTTTCTGTTTTGAGGTCTTTGATTGCATGTCGATGTTTCCATCAACAATTTTATAGCTAATCCATCTGAAAAATCCAACCGAAAGAGGAAATTTTGTATTCAATGAGAATGCTTTATTTAATCCTTCATTTTGTGGAAGTTGTAGTTGTAAAGTTGCAGCTACAGCATAAATAATTGCCAAAGCAATTAAGGGTTCAAAAGGTCCGTTTTCAATATAATCTAATAGCTTTGCTCGTAATTGCTTTCGTGCTATTTTTGGGTACTTATTTATAATTTCTTGTTTTACTCCTTCAATCAGGTCAATTATCTGTGTTGAAAATATAGTTTCTTCATTATCAATGTAATTCTTAATATCTGGAAATGTTTTCTTTTTGTGATTTACAAGTGCCTTGTCATGATCTAATTTAAAGTCAAAAATAACATCACCTAAATTTTTTGTTCTTTCTTCAATTTCTTGCGGCACTTGATTAAAATAGGACTTAGCTATATGCAAATATGCTTGTGGTACAATACGAGGAGAATTGGCAGTCTCGTCATAGCAATGATTTCCCATTGCAATTACCCCATTTAAGCAATCTTTAAAGTTATATCCATCCTCATTCTCTGAGAGATTTCCAAGCATTTCCATTCCAACAATTACAGAACCAAATGCTTTAATATCTTTCTTTGATTCCAATTCAACTAGATTTTCTGTCAAAACTAAGGTCTCTTCGGTTGATTTTCCTGTCACAAATTGTCTGTAGGCATTTGTGTCGAAAATTACTGCGTACTTTTTTGTTTCTGTCATATTCATATTTTATCAAATTGCCTATAAAATCTGTGCATTTACTCCAATTATACACATATTTAGACTATTGCTATTTTACAAATCGGATTTTCTGGTTGCGCCGTTTATGTTTCAATCTTTTATACATCGTATCGCCATTCCATATCTTTTATTAGTATCATATCTGCCTAAATCAATTGAAGTATTGTGTAAATCCCTATTCCAAGATCCAGTAATATTTACAGTTGCACTCCAAAAACCTCCGAAACTACCAATGGCATCAAATATACCAGTCGCATCGTTACGGTTACCACTTGGTGGAAGTGCCAAACCAGAATTATTATTTTTAGTTAAATCATTCCCAATTGCACCTACATTTGAAGAAACAATCCAATTTGTTTTTGCCGCCAATGCTTTCCCAATTTTATTACCCGTTTTGGAACCATCATAATTATACCCATTTGCAATTAGGTAATTTTCTAGGACAGTCCATTCTGCATCACTTGGCACATGCCAACCTGTAGGGGTAATGTTTCTACTATCGCTTACAGCATACCAATTATACAAATGCCCGTATGTCGTTCCATTGGCAGTACTATTATTGTAGTCGCACCAAGCACCTGATGACAAACTGCTCCACGTCGCATTGCTTGTAATATTCGGTATTGCTGAACCATCTCTATAATGTGTCACTTTCAGATTTTCCACCATCCACGTTTGTGTACCAATAACAACAGCATGATAAATATTTCCGTCATAATCTGTAATGGTGGTTGGGGTAACTGCGGTTTTAAAATTCACCAAATTACCATACGATGTTCCCGATGCATTTGTGGCGTAAGCTCGTGCATAGTAAGTTGTATTGGCGGTTAATCCCGAAAGATTGACATTGTAGATTCCGCTACCACCATTGGCATCGGCAGTTTTGGAGTCGGTGATAGTCGGTGTTCCGCTGGTGCTGTAGCAGATACCTCGCTCGGTGACGATTTGTCCGCCATCGTCGGTGATATTGCCTCCTACTGTGGCAGTGGTATTACTAATCAGAGTCGCGTCGAGCGTAGTAAGCACTGGCTCATAAGGTGCTATAGTTGCGAAACTTACCGCTGCACCATAGCCTGTGCCGGCTGCATTGGTAGCATAAGCCCGAGCGTAATAAGTGGTATTGGGCGTGAGTGCCACTAAGCTTGCTGTAAATACACCGGCCGTACCACTTGCTGTGATTTTGCTATCGGCAGTTGTCGGTTTAGGGTTTGTGCTCCAGCACACACCGCGCTCAGTGATGGTTTGACCACCGTCATCAGTCACCTCTCCACCGCTCGATGCACTGTTGGGGGTGATGCTTGTGGCTGCGGTTGTGGTTAACACGGGTAGTTTCTTTGTGGTAAAGCTTACCGCATTGCCATATCCTGTACCTGCGCTGTTGGTGGCATACGCCCGTACATAGTAGGTGGTATTGGGTTGCAGATTTGCCATTGTGCTGGTGAATGTGCCCGCTCCGCTGCCGTCTTTAGTTAAACTATCTTTGGTAGATGGGTTTACGTTGGTACTCCAACACAATCCACGCGCTGTCACAGTTTCGCCTTTGTCGTCGGTGACAGCGCCACCACCCGATGCCGATACACCCGTGATGTTGGTGATAATCAGGTTGGTGGTCACTGTGGCGATAGATGCCGAATTGTCTTTTTTACAACTAACAAGGGCTGCGATTGCTATTGCCAAAAACGATAGTTGCAAATTTCTGATGCTCATTTTACTTTTCATATTGT
>JBAXGL010000176.1:0-5653 GCA_037139375.1 Bacteroidales bacterium
ACTGGGACTGGATTCCCAAAGTCAGTTTAAATCCTGATAAATCGACAGATAGAAAATCTGTCTAATTTTTAATTTAAAAAGCGACAATTACCTTGACACCTATCGAAAGTCAAAATATCCATCCATTTCTGCGTTGACAAAATCTTGTCCCCACATATCCATTTCAACAATTTTCCATTTGTTAATCACTGTAACTGCTTTGTCTGTCATCTAAGTAATTGCCCGTTCAGAATTGTTTATTTTTCAAGATGTCAGATTTTACGATAAATCAAGATAGAAGATTATTTTCATGATAATTTCCAACTTTAAGAGTCATTTACTAAACCCAAACAAACGTTTGGTGTTAGTATTTATCTGGTAAATGGATTAAATGGAGGCATTTTTATGAAAGCTATCGGCTATATGAGTGTATCAACAGGTGAACAAGGCAAATCAGGTTTAGGACTCAAAGCGCAACAAGCTGACATTGAATTATTCTGTCAACAAAATGGCATTGAGTTAGTTCGTTTCGTTTCTGAGGTGGCGACTGCCAAAGGGAATTATCGCAGACGTAAATTATTGAATGAAGTGTTGATCCAATGTAAAAAAGATAAATGTGCCATTATGTTGTCCAAGCTGGATAGATTAAGCCCTGATGTGGAATCAATTGCTAATTCGACCAATGACCCTACCATTCGATTTATGGTGGTTCAACTGGGGATTGATGCCGATAACTTTCAAATTCATTTGTTTGCTTCACTGGCTCAAAAGGAACGCGATTGGATTAGCCAACGTACCAAAGCAGGTTTAAATGCAAAGAAAGCTCGTATCATCGCAGGGACAGATACCAATAAATCCAGTGGTAATAAAGTAAATGTACGAGTGGCAAGCGCAAAAGAAGCGCAAGTAGTCAAAGATAATGCGGCTGCTTTCACCGAAACAGTGAGTGATTTAATTCTAAATTACAAATCAAGGGGTTTTACTTTGGCAGCTATCGCTATGGAATTAAACAAATTAGGTGTTGATACTGCCAGTGGTAAATCAGACAAGCAATGGCACCCATCCACGGTTAGCAATCAGATAAAACGAATGAAATGTTAACTTGAATCTTCAAACATCATTTAAAATCCCTTAATGGGAATTTGTCAGAATTTCGTATGTAGTCCCATTCCTTACAATCATAAAACTTATTGAACATGCGAAATCGAATAAGAAAATTTGGTAAAAGAAGAAAAAAACCAGCACTATCTTTAAGGCATATTATCAAGGATGGACAGTTTGACGACACGGGATTGAATTGGCGTAATTTTTGGCGAGATCCTTACCATCTCATGCTAATGATTCCATGGAGTGTGTATCTAATACTAATTACTGTAAGTTATATAGCCCTTAATTTACTTTTTGCATTCATTTATTGGGTTGGTGGTGATTGTATAGCCAATGCCCATCAAGATTCTTTTTTGGATATGTTTTTTTTCAGTGTTCAATCTTTGGCTTCGATTGGCTACGGTGTTATGTATCCGAAAACAATTTATGCAAACACTATTGTCACTGCTGAATCTATAGTTGGACTAATCGGAATTGCTATGATGACAGGGCTTTCATTTGCTCGATTTTCCAAACCAACAGCGCGGATTTTATTTAGCCAAGTTGCCGTCATTACAAATCATAACAATCAACCAACTCTAATGTTTAGAGCAGCAAATGAACGTACTAATTTAATTTTGGAAGCTCAGATAACCTGTTGTATATTCCGTGATGAAATCACTTTTGAAGGAAAATCAATGCGCCGAATTTATGATTTAAAATTAGTGAGAAATCAAACACCAAATTTCATGTTGACGTGGACGGTTATGCACCCTATTGATGAACTCAGTCCTATTTATGGTATGACCTCCGATGATTTCAAACAGACTAATACTCGATTTATCATTATCCTAAGTGGTATTGATGAAACTGTTTCTCAAATAGTTCATGCGCGGCATGTTTATAAGCCAAATGAGATTTTAATTAACAAGAACTTTGTTGATGTTATTTTTCATACGAACGAAGGTAATCGTTATATTAACTATAATTTTTTTCACGATGTTGAATGACTGCAAAACGCTAATTATAAAAGCAACCAGTTAATCCCGAACCATTCTAATTCATCAACACAAATGAAACACTACTAATGAACTTTTACTCAACGGCACTATTTATATTCCGACGCGACCTGCGTATTGACGATAATACTGGATTGCAGGAAGCCTTGCGACTTTCAAAACAAGTGATTCCATGCTTTATTTTTGATCCGCGACAAATTGAACCTCATCCATACCAAAGCATGTTTGGTTTGCAGTTTATGTTGCAGTCGATTGGAGATTTGCAACACCAGTTACAATTGATAGGCGGCAAACTGGCACTATTTAATGGACTTCCACAGCAGTTTATAACGCAGTTAGCCGAACAGCAGCAGATACAAGCCGTATTTATCAATCGTGATTACACCCCATTTAGTCGTCAGCGAGATGAAGAACTGGCTGCTGTTTGTAGAAAGTTGGGGCTTTCATTGCATATACTTCCTGATAGCCTGCTTAATGAGCCAGAACATGCCTTAAAAAGTGACAATACGCCCTATAAAGTCTTCACTGCGTTTTATAATAATGCCCGACATTTTCCAGTTGCACTCCCTAAGGCTTTACACAAGCCAAGTTTTTTGTCGGTAGATTCCACATTTGATATTCATCAGTTAGACGTAGTGCCTATAGAACCAGCAATTTTAGGTGGTCGAAATCAAGCATTGAAAATACTGGAGAAACTTGGAGAATGCGCCGATTACCAAAACACCCGCGACTTTCCAGCACTCGATGCAACCAGTAAACTTTCCGCACATCTAAAGTTTGGAACTTGTTCGATACGTGAAGTTTTTTACGCAATTACCGAACAGCTTGGCAGCGAACATCCGTTGCTTCGGCAGTTATATTGGCGAGATTTTTTTACTCATATTGCCTACCATTTTCCGCAGGTTTTTGGACGGGCTTTTTTAGAAAAATTTGCTGATTTGCATTGGGATAACAACACCGATTATTTTCAGGCTTGGTGCAATGGAAAAACTGGATTTCCAATCGTGGATGCTGGAATGCGCGAATTGAATGCTACTGGTTTTATGCACAATCGAGTGCGTATGATTGTTGCTTCTTTTTTGGTCAAA
This sequence comes from Bacteroidales bacterium, assembly GCA_037139375.1. Classification (GTDB taxonomy): domain Bacteria; phylum Bacteroidota; class Bacteroidia; order Bacteroidales; family UBA7332; genus CAXXIC01. The sequence continues at coordinate 3,173 of JBAXGL010000176.1, forward strand.
GATTTACATATCGATTGGCGTTGGGGAGAGCGTTATTTTGCCCAGCATCTGGTTGATTATGATCCCTGTGTCAATAATGGTAACTGGCAATGGGCAGCTTCAACGGGTTGTGATGCACAGCCATATTTCAGGATTTTTAATCCTTGGCTACAACAACTTAAATTTGATCAAAATTGCCAGTACATTTATCGCTGGTTACCAGAACTGCAAGTCTTTCCTGCAAAAACCATTCATCAGTGGAATATGAAATATATTATTTGTAGTTACCCACAGCCGATTGTTAATCATGCCCATGAGAGTCAAGTTACCAAAATGTGGTTCAAGGAAGCTCTATTACCATGTAACAAAGAACCAATTTCTAATTTGTATCTGGAAATTTAATGTCAATTTTTATATGGTCGCTGTCAAAATCAGATATGAGAATTCACAGCTTTGATAGGATTAAAATCCAATTTATTATTACTTTTTATAATTAACCTAATGGGTTATTATACGCGGATGGAAAAATATACGCCTCACTGTAAATTATCAACAATCAAATCATTACTTGAATTAGGCAAGGTGCGAGCAACGCAAAGTGCCTTATCGGGTGGTGCTGCATTAGGATTAGATTTTGTAAAGATGCTTGAGGTGATTAACGGGTTAAAGTCGTCTAATTTTTATAAAAGCATGACTACTCATGCTAATAATCGTATTTGGCAAGATGTTTATCGACCTGTAATCCAAGCTGGCGAAGTATATTTGAAATTAACCGTTATTGATGATGTTCTTATCGTTTCTTTTAAGGAGTTATAACTATGGAATGCGTATTATGTGGTGCAATGGGTTTAGTGAGTGATTGTCGTAACATTTCTTATAACTACAAGGGCGAATCAACAATTATTCCTGATGTAAAAGGGGATTTTTGTGTGGCTTGTGGTGAAGCTGTTTTGGACAAAAATGAATCACAACGAGTTAGTACAGCCATGTTGGCATTTAACAAACAAGTGAATTCAGCGATTGTTGACCCTACTTTCATTTCCAAGGTTCGTAAAAAACTTGCTCTTGACCAACAAGAAGCCGCTCAGATTTTTGGTGGAGGTGTTAATGCTTTTTCACGCTATGAAAATGGTAAAACTAAACCGCCACTAGCTTTAGTTAAATTGCTAAAAATACTTGATAGACACCCAGAGTTGTTGCCTGAAGTCATAACAGCCTGATTAAGAAAATATCCATAAAATTGATGATTATAAAATGCGTAGCCTATAAAAATGGCAAAAGTTTAGGTGATATATTGGTTGATGGTATTAGTGACATTCTTGAACAAGAGGGAACTTTTGTTTGGTTAGGATTACATGAACCCAATGATATTTTGTTGAATCAAATCAAAGAGGAATTTGGTTTGCATGAATTAGCCATTGAAGATACTCGCTCTGCACATCAAAGACCTAAATTAGAAGAATACGGCAACTCATTATTTGTAGTTTTGCACACTGCTTCACTTTCGGAACAAAGTATTGATTTTGGTGAAACACATATTTTTGTAGGGACACAATTTTTAGTGACTGTAAGGCATGGAATGTCTTCAGGTTATCAAAAAGTGCGTGACCGTTGTGAATCTATGCCAGAGAAATTGGCGAAAGGTTCAGGTTTTGGGCTTTATGCAGTCATGGATTATATTGTCGATAACTATGTACCTGTGATTGATGGCTTACAAGAACGCTTTGAACAAATTGAAACGGCAATTTTTGAACATCGTCCCAGTCATCAGACAATGGAAGAATTGTATAGTTTAAAACGTGAATTACTTAAACTGCAAAATGCTATCACACCACTTATTGATATTTGTAACGAATTGATGCGCTTCCATGAAATTGTTATTGACCATGATGTAAATATCTATTTTCGAGATATTTCTGACCATTTAAAACGAAATAACCAAGCCATTGATAGCATGAGAGAAATGTTAATTGCGGCTATGCAAGTTCATTTAACCTTTGAAACGATTAGACAAAATGAAGTGGTTAAAGGTTTAGCGGGTTGGGGTGCTATTTTGGCTATCCCGACTATGATATTTAGCTGGTATGGTATGAATTTCAAGTATATGCCGGAGCTTGATTGGGAATTTAGCTATCCTGTTGTGATGGGCGTTATATTGTTAGGGTGCGTTGTCCTTTATATAAGGTTGAAACGAAAAGGCTGGCTTTAGCATTATTGAATCTTGTGTGAAAAGTTCTTGCTCGTTACCCTGTGTGTCACCATAGTTGTCGCTTCCCTTAGGAAGCATTATGAGCGTTCAATTTAGTTTAGAATTCAAAGAACAAGTCGTCGAAAAAGCCTTACAAAGAAAAGAGGGTGAAAGCCTTAAATTCATTGCCGAAAATGAAAATATCGGATTGTCTACGCTGACGCGTTGGATGAAAGCAAGTCGCGTTAAAACACCGTTAACAAAAGAAGAGCGATTTGCGGCGTTAATGGCAAGTAGTGCATTACAACCAGATG
>JBAXGL010000177.1:0-5650 GCA_037139375.1 Bacteroidales bacterium
TCGGTGATGGGAAAATTCTCTTCCGAAGCTATGTTTTCGAAACCTGAACAGACGAAATACTGACGCATATTGGCAAAGTTAATATCGCCTCCATAGAGCATGCTAAGGTCGTATCCATTTTGTTTTAAACTACTAGAAATCGAAGGTAAACGATTCAACTTTGTAGGAAATTTCATCAGCGGCGTAGTCGGAAGAGACGGCGTTCCGCTCAACAGCGAAATCAGTCCGCGGTCGGTGCGAAAGCTATTTGCCTTGAAATTGGTAAAGAAAATTCCTTCGTTGCTCAATCGGTTGATGTTCGGTGTCACATCAGGCAGACCGCCTAACGGTGCGATTATTTTCGCAGAGAAACCTTCCAAAATTATCAAGATAATGTTTGGACGGGTCGTGTTCAGCAGTCGAGGGAAATCGGTGTCGGTAGAGTCTTCTCGCAAAGTGGCAAAAGCCGCCTTGGCATCTTCGTCGCTTAGAAAATTGTAGTGAATATCTTCCTTTTCCTGATGCGAAAGCGAATAGAAAAGGTTGAAGGCAGGATTGATAGCCGACTGATTGAGGAACATATTTCCACTGAAATAAGCACGACCGACATTCATGGTCGAAACACCTACACCTCCACGAATGGTAACGACCAAAAGTACCAACAACAACAGAAACCAAAGCATTTGTTTTCCTTTCTTTTCTGGTGAAATAGCTGAAAGAGAAGTCTTCAACACACTTTTTCGAAGCAAAACATAAAGCAACGTAGCCAGCAAAACAATCATTAGAAACGCTAGCAAAATTACCCAATACGAAACGCTCGCCGCGGCATCCACAGGCGATTTGAGGTAAAACAGCGCCGTATTGTCGATGTGCGATCCCCAATATTCGAACAACACCAAATCGGACACTAAAATCAGCGAAATTAATCCCAGCACAATCCCAGAATAGATACGGAGAAAACGATCAATCCAATCACCACGCAGCCAGAGTGAAATCCAAACTGCCAATAATGGTAGCACTGTCATATATCCTGCTGTCGTCAAATCCATCGCCAGACCGTTCCACATGACTAATAGCGCATCGCCAAAACCAACATCTGGTTTGTGATGATACAACATAAAGAACGGCTTTTGCAACACGAAAACGGCAACAAAAAAGAGGAAATATTTGAGGATAAAGAGGATACGTTGTTTCATTCGCGATTAACTTTTAGAACAAAGAATAAAGAGAAAAGACATCATTAATCATACTATGGTTTGCATTAAATCTTTCTCTATAGTTGTATTATGACTATGATTATGGGCGTTTAGCAGTTCGTTGTGCTCTTTTTCGTTCGTTGGTATTTCAACCGTTACGTTGTCGAATGACCTTGAAGTTGTCGTTATTTTCGTTTTAAGTTCGTCGTTTATTGGAAGTTTCTGGAAGTCGACAGAATGTTCGCTGTGAATAGGAATTATACAAGTTGTCGGATTTACAAGGTTGCAAACTTCAACAAGACAATCAGCCGAAGCATGTCCACTTGTATGTATTTTCTTCACACAAGGAAATTTCTCGACAAAATCCAAATACCGTTTATTTGCATGTTTACTCTTTGGATTTATATATTCTTTCCACATAGAATAAACTAAAACTGTTTCGTTTTTGTCAATCTTTGGTTCGAGAAACGCAAAATAATCGTCAAATCTGGCTGTGGGTCGAACTAACATGCAAAAACCTGTATCTTGCATCCAATTTACAAGTTTAGTGTTCTCTTTTCGAAATGTATATGTCTTTTCAAAACCGAACAATTCAGTCTTTCTGCCTGCAGTATCTGAGAAAATCTCTAAAATACTCTGTTGAAAATCATCACACACAAAAGGTTTTCCACCAACTTCTTTGCTAGCAACGTGAAACGTTGCTAATCTTTCCATGTCAGTAGACGAGCACATTACAAACACATTTTTATATTGCTTCAAAAGTTCAATTACCTCTAATTTTAATTCATTTTCGTGTCGAACTCTTTCGTCTAATCTTGAAATCATTGTTCCTTCGGTAATCAAAAAATCTATCTTGCCTTTCTTTAAAATCAGTTTTTCTATTGTTGGCAATAATCCTTTACTCAAGTAGCCGTGACCACGGAAATCGCCAGTATGCAAAATTCGTTTCCCGTTTGCTTCAATTGTAATCATGTAAGCATCATAGGCCGAATGACTAACTAAATATGGTGTTACCTTTATATCTCCAATTTCTATTATTTGCTGGGCATTGTAGGAATTCATTTTTTCTATTTTTTCTATTTCCTTTGCGGAAATTTCTTCACGACCTTTAATGTAGCTTAGTCGCTGGTGCTTACATAGTGCAACTCTTTTTGCTACTCCACCAATGTACTGACTTATATCGTCAGGAACGAGCGGGAAAAGTCCAAAATGGTCGCCGTGATAATGCGTATAGAAAATTGCATCAATACCTTTTGTTAGTTTTTCAATTGATTCTTTGTTCGCTAAGTCATCAAGTACAATTCCTTCTCCATCAGGTAGATTTTGTCCTAAATCAATCAAGATTCTAGCTTTGTCAGTTGCAATTTCTGTAATGCAACCACCAATTTGGTCAATACCTCTGTGAATGGTGATTTTCATATCAATTTTAAATTGTTTTCTGACACATAAATTGTTCTGAATTCTCTCAGCGAGGCGGATTTTCTATGCTCTTCTTTATATATTTTTGAATAATCATCTTTATCACCAGCCAAGGGCTCAAACACAAAGACTAAATCAATATCGTCAATGGAAAGCGTTGTTGGCAAGTCGAAATTTTCAAGTAACCCGAGTTCTTTCTTGTTGCTTACAATATTTTGAATATCAACAATCAGATTCTTTCGAAACTCATCTTCGTTATGCTTGTAAATAAATTTTTCAAAATCTTTTATATGAGTTTCAATACCAGCTTTACCAGTTAATGCTTTTAATCCTTTCTTTACCTCAAAGAATACAATTTTTCCTGTTTTTCGATCCATTCCTAATAAATCAAAGCCAGCCCTTTTTACTCTTTCTTTAATCTCTTTTTGAGAAAAGTTATATTCCATATCAAGAATAATGTATTTATCATCTTTCTCTTGGTTATTTATGGCAATATTTTGTTGAGTTTCAAATTCTTGTTTTTTGTGTTTCTGCAACCAACTGTCAACAACTGATAAAGTCTGTTTGAAATACAACTCAGGGTTATTAATGACTTGATTTTTAATATCAGTCGGTTTTGAGTTGTTTTCGAAATACTTTTCGTCTATGCTGTAACTGTTTAAACCTAACTCTAATATCTTACATTTTTTGTAATAAACAAATGCTTTGCCCGCTTGTCGTACTTCGAGACGTAGCTTCTCATTATTGGTTTTTAAGAAGTTGAGCAATGGAACTAAGTCTCCATTCCTCATTCGCTCAATAAGTTTTCCGTTAATTTTTCTAGCCATAACAAGGTTCTTTTTTCTATTTTACAATGACCGCTAACGACAGTTTGCGATCTTGCAAATTGTAATAATTTAAGCTGACAAACGCAACGTATAGTCACATTATATATTGACAAATAATTTGAATTAGAGCAGAATAGTTAATTCTCTTTTAACAGAAAGGAAAAGGAACTAGGCTCTTTAATTGACTCTTGGGCTATTCTCTTTAGAAATGCGATGAACGAAAACAATAGCTTTTTCAAAGTCTACTCAGTTTTAGTGAATAAAATAAGTCAAGATCAGGTGGATTTACTTATACCACCCTGCATACATCAGATAGTTGTTCGCAATCTTTTGGTTCATCTCCTTCGATTGCTCGGGGTCTACTTTTTTGACAAACTTCGCAGGAACGCCAGCATAGATGCTGCCCGGTTCTACGATGGTATTGCTCGTCACCACTGATCCGGCAGCTATTATTGCACCTTCGCCAATCACCACGTGATCGAGAATGACTGAACCAATACCGATGAGAGCGCCTTGTTTGATGGTCGCCCCGTGAATGGTAACATTATGTCCAATAGTAACATTATCTTCGATGTGGATTTGCGATTTTTCGTACAATGTATGCAGTACCGAACCGTCCTGAATATTCACTTTGTTGCCAATGCGAATGGAGTTGACATCGCCACGCAGCACGGTGCAATACCAGATACTGCAATCATCGCCCATCACTACATCGCCGATGATGGTTGCATTCTCTGCGAGAAAACAGTTCTCGCCAAACACGGGGTCAAATCCCCTTACTGATCGTATTAAAGCCATAATGCTAATGTGCTAATTTGTTAATGTGCTAATCTGCCAATTCAATTATACCTTATTGGCATATTGAGACATTGGCACATTTAAAAATTATAATTTAGACGTTTTCTCCCTCATCCACGCCTCCTCTTCTGGACTGAGTTTAGGACTAATGCGGTCGTAAACCGTTTGATGATAGTCGTTTATCCACGCAATCTCTTTTTCTGTGAGCAAAGATAAATCCATTGATTTCTTATCAAATGGAAAAAGGGTGAGCGTTTCGAAGGCGTAAAATATGCCAAAAGGCGTTTCGATATCTTCTTTCACCACCACCAAATTTTCGGTGCGGATTCCGTATTCGTTGGTGCGGTAGATGCCTGGTTCATTCGAAATCACCATTCCGGGAAGGAGTTTTGTCGGGTTTTCGTCCATGCGGATGCTTTGTGGTCCTTCGTGCACATTCAGAAAATGTCCCACTCCATGACCTGTGCCATGCAGGTAATTGAATCCTTCATCCCACAACGCTTTGCGTGCCAACACATCTATCTGCGCACCGCGCGTTCCTTGTGGAAAACGACAGGTAGCGATGGCAATATGCCCTTTCAAAACAAGCGTATAGTCAATTTTCATCTGCGCTGTTGGATCGCCCAAAGCAATCGTGCGAGTAATATCGGTCGTTCCATCGAAATACTGTCCACCAGAATCGACCAGCACAAAACTTTCCGATTTGAGCGTTGAAGCTGTCTCAGGCGTAGCGTGATAATGCACAATCGCTCCGTGACCCGCATACCCAGCTATGGTCGAGAAACTTTCTCCTACATAATGTTCCTGCTCGCTGCGAAATTCGTACAACTTCTCTTCGATGGTAGTCTCTTTGACGCTTCCAGTCGGTACAGCCTCTTCCAACCAACGGAAAAACTTTGTCAACGCCACACCGTCCTTCACCATTGTATTGCGAATACCAGATAGCTCTGTTTTGTTTTTTACACTTTTGAGCAATGCCACTGGAGATGGCGCTTCGACCAATTTACAATCAGGAGAAAGCGCTGAATACAAAGCATAATTGACTTTATTTCCATCAAAAAGTATTGCTGTTCCTGCTGCCAAATTCTCTAAGTATTGCGTAATAGATGAATATTCAGCAATAGTAACTCCTTCGCTATGAAGTGCCTCCACCATCTTCGAATTTACCTTTGCTCCTTCTACAAAAAGAATCGCCTCTTTTTGCGAAACAACCGCATAGGCAATCGCAACAGGATTGCACTCAACATCGCTTCCACGAACGTTGAACGTCCATGCCACATCGTCAAGGGCCGTCAGAATCAATAAATCTGCCTCAGCAGAAATCAGTGATTCACGCAATTTTGCAATTTTGTCTTTTGCCGAAACTCCAGAAAATTTGACTGGAAGATCGAATATTTCGTCTTTTGGCAATCCCGGACGATCAGTCCAAAT
>JBAXGL010000178.1:0-5641 GCA_037139375.1 Bacteroidales bacterium
GGCTTGTTTCATTTGTTTGACTGTTAGGAACTCGCAAAGGAAGCGAATGAAGTTGCTTTTGTAGGAGGCTGAATTTTGGACGTAGGAAAACGAAATAGACCCCACCCCAGCCCTCCCCGAAGGGGAGGGAGTGGAGCGTATCTCAACATTTGTTGTATTTGAAAAGTGTTGTGAACATTTTTGAGTATCAGGATTATCCATAAAATATTGTTTTGGGGTGTAATGATATCCACATTTGGTTTCACGGTTACAAATGCCAACGGTGCGATGAATGGGTTCGTGAGTGTCGCCATTCAAATAAAGCGTGAAGCTTTGATTGGTTTCACATAATGGGCAAGTGTGGCGAGTGGATTTTCCTTTGTATTTTTGAAGATAGTGCATAATCTAATTTACTATTTATTCATTTACAATTTACTATTGAAGAATGAGATATAAGAACTAAGTGATTTTCGTCTTGTTGCGGTATAAAACTTCGGAAAGCCTTTACTGTAAGGGATTGCAGCGATATTTTACCGCAACCAAAATAAGTATTAGTGATTTCTGATATTTTATTTTAGTTGCGGGGTATTTCTTCTGAAAGCTAGGCTGCATAAGGGTTTCAGAAGACCGCAACCGCAACTCCGCAACCAAGGGTTGTTTTCAGTTATCAGTGAACAATCAGCAGTTATAATTGTCTTACTCGTTGCAGATTTTTGAAACATATTGCCGGGTGATTCCAATGGAATCGGCAAAGGCCTGTTTGTTCTTGATGCCATATTCTTTTTGAATGGTTTTTATAGCTTCAGCGGAATTCATTTTTGATGGAATGTTGGTATTATCCACCAGGATTATTTTTGAATTGAAATACTCACAAAGCTTGATGGCATATTGAATTGCTTCTTTCGTTATCAATCCTTGTTGCCATTCCACATTGTCGTAAATTCCCCTTATGATTTGAACGATGAGTGCTAACCGCAACACCTGTATTTCCATTTTGGCATAGGTGGCCCTAACGAAATTGTTTGAACAATTATTTACCAAGTCAGTGGTTTGGTTGGCATATTTTATAAACAATATTCTTGCTTCCTGGGAAAGTGTGAATGGATTTTCAAGCTTTGGCAAATAATAGCAATGCGTAATCAGTTTTTCGTACCGCTCCATTATGCTTCTGTCGGGAGTTCTTTCAGAATATTTCTGCTTCTTGACTTCTTTTGGATAAACGTACAAAAAACGGCTTGCAAAACCATTTTCTTTCAGAGTGTTGCTGCTCAAAGCAATGTTTAAAACCTCGGGCTGTATCGTTCCGCAAATGGTCAGAAATGGTTCAGGTATCTGCAACGGTTCCTCACTTTTCCTGTTTATGCAGAATTGGGCATTGTTGAAAATGGACAAATACCTGCTAATTTCTCCATTCTTGTTGTATCTTCCAAAGTCGGCAAACCAGCCGGACAGTTCATCGCGATAGAGCGATATCGAACCGTTGTTGCGGAACATGGTCTGGTACAAACTCTCGGGAGTGAAATCATCAATCAGGCATTGCTTGAAAAATGGTTTTTCGGGTTCCTGGGTTTTGATTTGTTTTGCCTCGGTACATTCCGCCTTCCAGCGACTCAACTCGAGCTGATATTCATCATAACTGGAATTGTCGAGTTTTTGTAACGGCCGAAAGGCAGCTGATACGGGTTCAGTCTTCCCGACTCCGGGAGGTGCCACCAGCATTACCCACAATTGACCGAAGTTTCTGTACTTTCCGCTGTCAATGCTGATTTTTTTTCTTATTGAAGCACTGACCGCGCTTAATGCAGCCATGACCGGGAACTCAATGGGTACGCCATAGACCTCTGAAATCTCAATAGCAAATTCAAGTATTACCTGTGGTAATCCATTTATTGGGAAAGCTGTATCATTGGCATTCGAATTCATGCTATTGGAATGAATTTCCGCTTTCAGTTTCTCAATAAAATTTGTACTTTTGTATTGTTCTGGATTCATTGCCTCTTCGAACTCTCCAAAGTTTGAAGGGGCGTTTTTTTTGTCTATCATTTTTTTCTCAGTTTGGTTATTGATTTATGATAGTTCTCATCCAACAACTTTTGAATGTCGGACATGCGGTAATAGATTTTACCGCTAATCTGGGAATAACTGATTAGTTCCTGGTCTCTCCATAGCTGTGCGGTACGAACACTGATGCTCATAAGGTTCATGAATTCTTCATTCGAGAAAAATGGATTATCGGGCAGCTTTCGAGTTTCGTTTAAACCACCTATCAGTTTATCCAATCGCTTCAGAAGTTCTTCGTGTTTTTCGTTTATTACCAACATAGCATCCAAGATTATTTCATCATCGCGCATTTTCTTGCGAATGTCGGCTTCAAATTTTTCGAAATGTTCCTTGAAGTTCATTTCTTGTTCCTCCCGTTAGAAAGTTGATTTTCCTTCAACTCGATAAACTCTTCAACAGTTTGTATTCTATTGGATAAAAGCCAGGATTCAATCTCATTCTTCTTGAAAATGACCCGTGCATTTTTTTTGTAAAATGGTATTGCTTTCTCGCAAATCATTTTGTTGATGGTGTTGACGGCATAACCAGTCAATTGGCTACATTCTTTTTTGCCAAATGTTTCAGGAAATGGCTCTTTTTGTGATTGGATGTTTTGCTGCGGTTGAACTATTGTGACAATAAGTTCCTTGAACTGGCCAATGGTAAGTGCAGCCAAGGGAGTTTCGTTGGTTGGTTGAAATCTTGTTTCCATGATGATACTTTTTTTGAGTTTTTTAGTCCCCAATAGCTGCGCAGTCTATTGGGTTCTTACCGGCAAAAGTATCATCAAAATACCAGCATATATCATCAAATCACGACAAATTTAGGGTCGTAGCACGACTCGTGGTAGGTCGTGGTGGGTCGTGATTATGATGATAAAAGCCTCAAAATTGAGGCTTTAGGTGGGTCGTGGTTAGGGTCGTGAATTTATCTATTTATTTTGCTTTGAAACAGTGATAATTTGTTCTATTTCTTTGTGTGTTTTGCTGGCTTCGTAAATTTTTCGGGTTGGGTTGACATAATCTGACCTGTCAAAAGCAGCCTTGATGGTGCTCGAAATACTTTCCCCACATAACTGTTGAATTACATTTGACAGCATGGTGGCTGATCCATACCACTTTAATGGTTCTGGGATGATTAAGTTCTTATGGTTAAACCAAAAAAGCCAAACATCAGTATTTGGATTTCTAAGCCATTTCTTATTTGATAAGTATTGCATGACTTTTATCAGGCAGTCGTCTGAATAAAGCGTGTTGAATTTTGGAGAAATAGAGGGTTGGAAATTATTTATTTCACTCACTATTAATTGATTATCATTTATTGTATATAAATTACATCCTGCCTTTTCAGATAATGAAATAAGATCAATATCAAAACATAAGAATAATTCTATTAATCGCTCAATAAAATCAAAATGGTTGATTAATCGAATTGTCAAATCATAATTGAGGTGATTCTTGCAATTTTCATCGTTTAATGGAGAAATAATATTATCAAATTTGAACTTGACATTTAATACAAATACAAACAATTCTTTGTAATTAAGTTGACAGTTTGAATCACAAACGCATTGATTATGAATGCTATTTCTATCAAGGTCACGTAAAATGATATTTGCGTAAGCAATTTTATCAGCTTTATTGTTTAGCTGAAATAAATTATCCTCAACTTCCAAAATCACCTGCTCAAAGAGTTCAATGTATTCGCACAGTGTGTTTTCTTCGACAGGTTTTAGGTATTTATTTACCCAGAAAAGTGTTTTAAATTCTAATCTGTTTTTGAGATTTAATGGCAACTCATTTTTTATTGCATTTTTGTGATTATAAAAACCATAAGAACGAATCTCATTATCGAATTTAACTTCATCGAGTTGATTTGATGTGTTACAAAATGAATTGTGCCAGCAAAAATATAATTTTTCATTAAGTGTATCAAAATAGAACAAGTAAAGGTCTGTGAGTGTTCTGTTAATCATTGATTGAGAATTTTTAGTTGGTTTTTAGAGGCTATTAGTTGTTTGGCTAGTAACGAAAAATGACATGATAAATCATGTCATTTTTGAAACAATTCAATTTGTGTACTTTTAAGTATGTTACAAAAATCTCACAGCTTCATCAATTTCTGAATTTGCAAAACTGTCAAGGTAAGTATTTGTTGTTTTCATGTCTTTATGATCCATAATTTGTGAGATTAATTCTCGTTTTACACCGTTGTTCTGGAGCGTCATTGCCATGGTATGACGACTCACATAAGTGGTTATATTTATATCGTCAATGCCAAGCTCTTGGGCCATTTCGCCTAAGTATTCGTTAAGTTTGACCAATCGATTTATTATATGCTTGAATAGTCTTTCACCTGTGAATCCTTCTTTGGTTACGATTGGCAGTAAATATCCTTCAATCGGTGTTTTAAGGGTACAAAGTTCATCAATTATAGCCATTAATTCATCTGTCAACTTGATACTAATGGACTTGGATTTTTTACTGTATTTGGTTTTTTGGCGTTTGTAAACGATATATTGACCATTTTCAAGCCTTTTAATATTGTCGGCTGTAAGATGCGCCATATCCACAAAACTCATTCCATAACAAAAGTATGAAAATAAAAACAATAATCGTGCGTAAAGTGAAGTTTCTTTTAACGGAGTGTTTGATTTTACTTTCTCAAGGTATTCGGATGGCAAATATCTTTTATCTGTTTCCTCTTCCAATTTAGCTACTTCAAATCCTCCTTTTCCAAATGGATAGGTGGCTCGACTTGCTTCCTTGGCTTCTATTGCCATATTGAGTATTGCCCGCAACCCTTTCATGTAGTATTTACGACTGTTGCCACAACAACCTTTGCGCTGTACTATCCGAGTGTTGCCGCTTGTACTTTTACATATCGATTCTCGTGGGGTCTGAAGGAAGACATCGAATGCCCTTACATATACAATATCAATTTCCGAGAATAACCTTTTGTCGAGCTTCTTGTCATAAATATCGAGCATGACCAAGGTGCTTTCATAGCATCTTGCATTGCCATTATGCCCAGTATTTTTTAAAGTTTGTATGTGATTCTCAAAAAAAGGCTTAACTTTGCCCTTCTTTGAGCGATGTAGGAATGCTTCTTCGAACTGGTTCAAAGTCCAGTCGATTTTATTGCGGTCAAAATCATCAATAACATCTTGGGCTTTTAATAGTTGACTATTGATAAATGCATTATTTTTCTCGTGATCAGGATTGATGCGTTTGTCTTTTTTGAATTGAGCAAATTCGTCATTCCACTGGTCCAGGGTAACGGAGAGATTTAAACTAATGTATTTTCTAACCCGATCTTTGGTAATTCTTAGTACAATCGGATGGCTACCATTTTTTAAAATGGTGCTTTTGTAAGGGATAATTGATATGTATTTCATACTTACGTTACACATTTGCGTTACACAAACATTACACATTTGATGAAACTTATTCGAAAAGAATCAAATATGAGTGATTATTAAACGCTGATTAATAAGCACAAAGGTACACAATTACAAGCAAATACCAAAATAGATTAGTGGTAATTATCACGTCTAAAGGGGAACTGAGTTAGTTCTTTATGAATTATCTTTAAATTTTAATGAATAGTAGTAAACAAGTTC
>JBAXGL010000179.1:0-5527 GCA_037139375.1 Bacteroidales bacterium
AGGCATCAGCCTCTTCAGCAAGCGGACTCTCAAGATTTCCGGTGATGACGATAAATTTCAAATCGGCATACAACCGACGCGCCAACACAATCAGTTCGAGAATTTCACGCGTCTTTCCCGAATTCGAAATCAACAGCATGGTATCGTTCGACTGAATAATACCTAAATCGCCATGCTGTGCCTCGCTTGGATGCAAGAACACTGCTGGCGTGCCAGTAGAGCAAAACGTAGTTGCAATATTCATCGCTATCTGCCCAGCTTTGCCCATGCCGCTGACAACGAGTTTGCCGTTCTTGCTTTTTGTTTCCAAAATCAATCGCACCGCTTTTTCGTAATCGTCTGTCACAGGGATATTTCGTATGGCTTCCGCTTCGTGAAGAAGAATGTCTTGAATGGTTTTGAGCATGTTTCTTGTTTTTCTATTCAGCAAAGATAAAGAAATGTAAGTTATATCCATAATTATTTCGGAAAGTCAGCCTTTTTTCAAATTAATTGAAAGGAAATAAAGTCGTTGTATCGGCTATATGTCGCTAAATTTGCTAAATTTGTTTTCCACAAAATACAGAGTCGATGCTAATAGACGAGGATAAGTTTAAGATAAATAAGGTGCTTGACAGAATCAATGAAAAAATCAACGCTCATGATGGTTCTGGCGAACTATCTTTAACTGAATTGTCCGAAATTGCAGGATTTTCCGAACGTCAGTTTAGTCGAGTATTTCCCCGCTATTTGTCTGATTCGTTTAATAAATATTACTCAACTTTGCGCTTGGAATATGCTGCTCATTTGCTCAAAACCACTAATTTATCGGTATTGGCAATCAGCGAGAAGATTGGATATTCTTCCGCTCCGGCTCTGAATAAAGAGTTCAAAAAACGGTTCGAAACATCGCCAATTCAATTTCGTGCCACCCATCAGCTTCAACCATTCGAAACCGCATTTCGAGAATTTGAAAATGTGCAATTAACTGCAATTCATCTGATTTACAATTCGTCGATAACCAACTACAATCAATGTGTCAGCGCCGATTTTGAGCAGCAAAACTGGGATGAGTTGGAATTGGAGGCACAACGATTGGGTGTCGCACTCGAAAATCACGGTTATTGGGGAATTTGTTTCGATGATTCGAATGTCAGATTTGCCGAGGCTTGTCGTTACTACGCTTGTGTAGAAGTCACCAAATCATTAAAGAATCAAGATAAAATTAATTCGTTGACTGTTCCTGCCGGCAAGTATGCCCAATTTACTCACAAGGGCAGCTATGATTTACTAGAATCTCTCTACGAAGATGTTTACAGACAAGCTCTTTTCTCCAACCAACTGACTTTGCGCTCCGGATTGGTGTTAGAAAAATACCTGAACAGCGTTGCAAACACCTCTGAAGCCGACCTTCTGACCGAGGTCTATTTCCCCATCAAATAGCCTGCCCTCTTTTGGCGATTTAGGATAACTGACCTCGCAGTCCGACCTCCTACATTTTCTTAATCAAACAAAGGAACAATGATAAATATTGCTAATGAAAATGCTAATTATAGTATGTAGTTTAAGATACACACTATAATTAGCTTTGTGAAGACTTTAATTAACAATGATATCTAGAAATAAAATATTAAATATTTTCGCTGAAAATGTCAGAAAGCACAGAAGAGTACTTGGCATTTCACAAGAAGAGTTAGCATTTAGAGCTAATCTTCATAGAACGTATATTGGTATGATTGAACGAGCTGAAAAAAATATAACACTCGTAAATATGGTGAAAATTGCTAATGCTTTAGAGGTGAAAATTAATTATGATTGTTGTATCTCAGAACTTTTAATTAAATTTGTAATTAGAAAACTTAACCAAAAATTAATTATTACCATGAAATTTAATTTTAATCAATGTGAGTCCGATTTTTATCAATATCTTAAAAAATTTGGTAATGTCAACCAGCACTCAATCACAAACTATATTTCTTGGCTAAGATTTCTTTCTAATTATTATTCAATTAATAGTGAATTATCTGACAATTATATAGAAGAAATAATCAATCAAGAGAAGTTAAAGAGAGACACAAGATTAGTTTACCGAAATGTTAAGGATCTGACTAATTTTCGTTCTGCATTAAGAAAATATTTGATGTTCTTAAAATCTGATATTGAAACTGAAATTGAGACTGAGATAAAGGATGAAATTATTAATATAGAAATAAACAATGAACTTTCAATAACAGAAAAATCCACATTAATGCTTGCCCGAGTTGGACAAGGTAAATTTAGGAAGCAATTAATAGAGTATTGGAATGGATGTTCAATAACAGGCTTTAACCGATTTGATCTACTTGTTGCATCCCATATAAAACCATGGAAAGATTCAAATAATTCTGAAAGAATTGATGTTTATAATGGTTTGCTTTTATTACCTAATTATGATAAATTATTTGATAGAGGTTATATAAATTTTGACAGAAAAGGTAAAATCCTTTTTTCAAAATTAATTTCTGACAATGATAAAAACACATTTGGTTTAAGTGATAATGTCAAACTTATTAATTTGGAGGTCAATCACATAAAATACTTAGAATTTCATAGAGAAAATTGTTTTATGAAGTAATAATTCCTTTTAAAAAATAATTATGTCATCAAATTTTATAATTAAAAAATCATTTGTGATTGAAATTAATGTGGATGTTAATCAAATTAATAGAAAGTATCCAAATTACAATATTAACTTTAACAATCCTTTTCAATTTATTGAATTTCTAAAAGCCAATATTGAGTCTAGTTGTGGAGAGAATTCAAATAGCCCTGAAAAAGATATGAATGATTGGGGGTATTCGATAAAAATTAGTTCAATTTCACAATAGAGCAATTGTGGAGTTCAGAAATTGCAGACTTTCCGTCGAAAGTATTAGACTATCATTATCCTAATATTCCTAACCTTGGTGATATGTTAGATCTTCCAGATTTAATTTTGGGAGGAAAGGTTGATGCTCCGGACCTATTGTGTGGAGGTACTCCTTGCCAAGCATTTTCTTTAGCTGGCTGGAAAAATGGATTAGACGACAAAAGAGGCCAATTAACTATTACATTTATTGAAATCGCTAATGCGATTGACAAAATAAGATTCAACAACAACAAAAGTAATTCAATTATTTTGTGGGAAAATGTCGAAGGTGTTTTGAATGATAAAACCAATCCTTTTGGAAATTTTATTGCAGGATTAGCAGGTTTTGATGTTGAAATAAAAGCTTCGAAATGGTCGAAATCAGGATATTTAGAAGGCCCAAATAGAAACGTTGCTTGGCGAGTTATCGATGCTAAGTATTTCGGTCTTGCACAACAAAGAAAGAGATTGTATGTACTTGCAGGTGGAAAAGATTTTCACCCTGACCAAGTATTGTTTGAGTTTGACAATCAAAATAAAACAAAAAAATCAAAAGCTAGAAGCAAAAGTGATTTAAAAAACTTTGACCAGTTTAATCTTTTTCCTCAAACTGATTCAGATAAAGACACAAATAATAAAGTGTTTTACAAAGGGGGGTCTAAATTTGAAATCTTCAGAGAATATACAGACTGTTTATATTCGGCTTATGGTACAAAATGGAATGGTAATGCTGCCGCTTACAACGGGTCTTTATATATTGCACAGGACGACAGAATAAGACGATTTACACCTTTAGAATGTGAAAGGTTAATGGGATTTCCAGACAATTACACCCAAGTTAATGGTAACAGCGACACAAATCGTTATCAAGCAATTGGGAATTCATGGGCTGTTCCAGTTGTCAAATGGATTGGTAAGAATATTGACCATTTCCTTAATGATTCAGAAAGCAATAAACCTATTAATTGGCAAAAAGCAGTAAAAAAGACGACTAACAATTTAGGAGCGGACTTATATCTGCTTGACAAAGTATGTTTAATTAATCACGACATTTACTTAAATAGTACTGCTATCCCAAATAATATAATTGAAAGCAATTTGAAAGACATTGTACAAGTTGACAACGTTCCAGAAAAGTTATATCTAAGTTCACAGGCTTGTATGGGTATTTTAAGACGAAAAAATGAAAGAGACATAAATATGAACACTCAACTTGAAAAGCTAATGTCTGAAAACAATTCATATAAACTTAGATTTCAAGGCGCATAGAGCCACAGCGTAGTCTTCAATAAACTACGAAGCGCATTTTTTGGAAAAACGTCTTTGTCTATGTGGATGTGTCATTACCCTTTCTAATTTAGTACCCCGCCCCCTCAGATATAAAACCGTAGAATATTGATATTCCGTTGGCGGTATCTGTGCTCCCGCTTTTTATATATTATGAGCATTTGCAATGCTAATAGCAAATCAGAAGAGCTAACTCTCACTTATATACACCACCATTTCTGCTCAAAAGCACTAATCATAATACCATTTTGCATATTTACAAAAGTATTTTGAGCACCTCGAAACCCCTTTTGCAAATTTGCAAAACTGTGCGGAAGTAAGTCGGAAGTCGTTTTGCAAATTTGCAAAAGCATGCCGGAGTAAGTTGGAAGTCATTTTGCAAATTTGCAAAAGGGGCAAAAAGTAGGTTTTTTGGAGTTTTGCAGAGTTGCAAAACTATATCAGACCTAGTTTAGTATGCTTTTGCAAGTTTGCAAAGGGCATTTTGGGTAGGTTTTAGGGCCGTTGTAACTTTGCAAAACTACTTCAGACTAAGTTTGGAATGCCTTTGCAAATTTGCAAAAGTAGTTCGAACTTACTTGGGAACGATTTTGCAAACTTGCAAAATGTATCCGAACTAACTTTACAATCGTTTTGCAAAGTTGCAACGACCGTTCAATTTTACCGCCGATGTGTTATTCAATCAGTCTAAACTATAACCAACAAACCCACATTTCCACAAACAAAAAAAGCTTCTGCACCAAACGGTACAGAAGCTTTTCAATTCAAATATCTAATGAAGTAATTGCTATTTTACTTCCCAAGTTTCGCCACTTAGCAAGAAATCTTGCAATTTGCGGGTTGCTTTTTTAGCTTGCACGTCGGCTATCTGTTTTTCAACTTCTTGGTCGTACGCCGAAGCTTCTACGTTGCGGATAACACCAAGTGCCATTGGGAAACCATCGTGGTGCATCATCGCCAATTTGTAGTGGAGGAAATTGTCTTTTTCAGTAGCATCATGCGTCAATAAATCATCTTCAGTGATGCCGTTTTCGCCAATTGTCACCACCTTTAGTTTAATTCCGTCGAGCATCAACCCCTTGTCGCGGTTCGCTCCGAAAATCATCTTCTCACCATGGCGAAGTATAATCGTTTTCTCGGCACGAGTAGCTCTTTCGCTCACTTCGTCGTGGATACCATCAGCAAAAATCACACAGTTTTGAAGAAGTTCAACCACTGCTGCACCTGCATGTTTCGCAGCCGTAATCATACACTCTTGCGAAGTTGCCATGTCCACGTCAATCGAGCGTGCAAAGAACTGTCCACGAGCACCAAGCGTCAATTCAGCTGGTTCGAATGGCTCTTCGATTGTTCCGAATGGAGATGATTTGGTGA
>JBAXGL010000180.1:0-5525 GCA_037139375.1 Bacteroidales bacterium
ATAGAACGAAAGTTTCCTAAACTTTAGATTCGAGTTCGATTCTCGGCGAGGGTACAAACAAAATTACTTATACATCTAATTATCAATGTTTTATGTATTGTTTAAGTGTAACAAAAGTGTAACAACACAACAAAGGGGGCATTTATAGCCACCTTTGGCGTATAAAAAAAACCGCCTCAACTTTCATTGAAACGGCTCTCAAAAAATTCAAATCAGAATGTTATGTGAATTATAACACGGTTATTTGTTAATATCCTTTAATTGCTATATCTGTTTTTCCCGTGCTTCTTCCAAAAGTATCTGCCCTGCTAAACGCTGTATTGCATCAGTGAGTAGTATCGCTGTATCAATGTTTAGGCAAACAAAGCTTTCTTTGCCTTTTTCACTTGTGATAAATAAAGATACTTCTTTCCCTTGAGGTCTACGCCCGTTAGCATCGGTTAAAAATGTCGGGCTAATGCTGACTTCAATTACACTTCCCATTGAATCAATTAATTCTTTTTTCATAATGTTGTTGGTTTTTAGTTTGTTAGTGAATAAATTGTTTGTTTGCGTACTTTGGTTTTATGCTTTGCGTACTGCGTACAAGTACGCACTATTATAACTAGAGTAAAATTGGAATGCTGCTGCCTGCATTATGAACTTTAAAGCTAGTACCTTTGACTTTGAACGACCGCCCCCGCCCCCCGTGTTTTTATCATCTTCAAAATTCATTGCTTAGGTTGATGATCTATTTACCAAAATCGAATTGATGATTTTATTTGGGTGGCTGCACTCTTTAAATATCTTTCTAATTTATCTTTCTAATATATCTTTCTAAAGTATATTTATTTAGGTCGTTATAATGTTGAAAGAAATAAAAGAGTAAAAAAACAAATGTTGATGTTTCTTTTATTTAGGTCGTGTTATGGTCTTGTTATGGTCGTGCTATGGTCGTGTTGCTAATTAAGGAGGATTTAACCGCTCCATCGCTTTATCTAATGCTGCTTTCTCTGCTGCTTTATGTTGCTTATCCTTTGTCGATTTCCTGCGCTTTTCAGCTTCATAGACAAGTTGCTCCAGTGTAAGAGTAAAGGAAACATAGAAACCTCTCGTGTATCGGCTATACGTGATTAGTCCCCAATTATTCCGTAACTCTGTTTTGATTTTTACAGTTTGGTATTCGGTTGAATATTTGAATATTATTTCAGATAGCTTCCACAATTCAGATACTGCCTTTACTTGACCATCCATTCGGGACAACCAAAATTTATTATCTAACTTCCAGTATGGTTTAGTTTGAAGTATTGATTTCATAGACAAATAACCCAAAAGGCAAATTTTATCAAAGTCGGTTTTCTCGTTTTGGTAAAAGTCAAACCACATTGTTTTTGAAATTCCCACCTTTGGACTGTTCGCTGGTATGCTGTCTGTCAATTCCTGCCCGTTTTCAATACGTTTATTGATGTTGCCCACTGTCATTTCAAACCATTCACAAGCTGCCTTAAATCGCTCTGTTTTCGTTCCTGATAGCTTTAATGATTGTTGATACATTGCATAGTCGAAAATGTTATTCAATACATCATTGCTGTCATCTAATAAACCACTTAAAAGCTGTATCGGAAAATTGAAATACTTTACATCGTCTTTCATAATTCAAACGTGTTTTTGTACCACTCGACAAAGCTGGTGAAGTCCTTACAAATGAAATACAAACCGTTTGCGCTCTCGATTGCCTTTTGATAGTCCTTTTGCGCTCGGCTCTGATAGTCTTTGCCGATTTTAATTTCAATCTTTACGCTTCGCCCGTGAATGGTCGCTGAAATATCTGCGCTTCCTGGTGTTACTGTTCCGTAAACCCATTGTACGCTCCCAATAGTGCGACTTTGCCCCAATACGTTGGTAAATGTTTCTCTACGGTCAATAGGTCTGCCAGTGGTGCTGATCCTCTCGGCTTGGTAGCCTTTAAGTTGAATGTATTTACACACACATTTCGTTAAATCGTTCGCCTTATCATCTCGGAATGATTCCTTTACTAAATGAGTTATCGGAATAGTTGGAAATTTCAACCGCTTAACTTCAAATGCCATCGCTTCCAACATCTTAACGGCTTCGGGCTTGGTGTATTTCTTAGCTTTCGTTTCCATCTTAGAATAATGTTAGTTGTGATGATTGAATAGTAAAGAATGTTGCTCTGTGCTTCGATATAGGACAAAATCCCTTTTTGATACGCTTTAAATCGCTTCCTGCTTTCTCAATAGTCCGCACATAACGGCAAATGCTGGCTCTTTCAATTCCTATTGCATAACTACACATTAACATCGTGCCTGTATGCTTAGCAAAATAGTGTTGTACTTTGCTAATTTGCTGGGTCTGAATCTCTTTTTCTTTCATAACAATAGAAGTATTATGAATAAAAGATTATAGCATATCAATACGATTATGAATAAAATGCTATCTTTGCTTTGAGTTTTCTGTAAAAGGCTGGGTTCTGTAATGGTTCTCGGCTTTTTCATTTTAATCCCTCCCGTGTTTACCCGTTGTTACATAAGTTTGCGCTGCCTCATCTATTTCACTTTGTGGCGCAATCCGTGTACTCAAAAGCCATTTTTTCAACTCTTCACGCTCAAAAAAAATCATTTTTCCGTTTGGTTTGTAGTGTGGGACTACTCTTTGAGAAGTCATTTTGTACAAATAACTTTTACTTAGTCCTGTGTACTCAACTGCTTCGTTAAACGTGAGTACATTTTTAAATTCTGCTTTCATTACTTTAATTATTAAAATCGTTTGTAAAAGCTCGGGGCGTGCACTCCCTCCGCTGTTGCTTGGATTAATCAAAGGCAAAGTAACGGACAAAAGAAAAGTAAAAGATTAGACACTATTTTACTGAAAAGGGGGTGTAAAAGGGTGTAAATGTTTTTGATAGTTCGTACAAAAAAAAAGAGGACAAAAAGCCCCCTCTGTGTGAATAGTGAAAAAAGTGAAGTTGAAAACAAACTTTATTTTTGTGCCTCTGAAATTATTGCATCTATGAGTTCGTAACCTTTTGGCTTCCCATCTTTTAGATTTTCTGTATTTTTTTGCCCGTTCTTATTGTTTTGGTAGATGTCTTTCATTTGCCTCATACCTTTTACATTTGAAAAAATACGCTCTCCAATTGCCCAATTATCAGTATAGTTATTGCAAAGTTTGTCAATCAAATATACAGCCAAATTCTTTGTTATAAGCCACTCAATCGAAAAGCTGGTGTAATTATCATTCTGCCCCCCAAAAGCCCAAATAAAGCCCTCTTTGTTGGTGGTGTCGGGTATAAATTCGTTTTGTTTCAATAGGTCGTAAAGTTTGCCCCTTTGGATGTCGTTTTTGAGCTTGGTTGGTAGCTGGTTGGGCTTTGCTTTGGTTTTGGTTTGTTTCGGCTCTTCAAAGGTTAAGTATTTTTTCATTGCAATATTATACACCTCTGAAATATTCCCAAAATCATCAATAAAGTTACACCTCTCATTTTCTAAAAGTTTATTCAGCATTTCAAATTTATCATTTATGTTATTTGACGAAATGACCGCTTTTATAATATCAACCTTGTATTGATAATCTACAATTGGGATTTTCAAATTCTGAAACAAAATATCAGAAATACAACTCTCAAAAAATCCTTTTACTGAATATTTCACATACTCTTTTATTTCTGTATCTGAATATCTACCTGATAAAACTTCAAACAACAACCCGTTGCCACATCTACGCAAATCATCAAAGAAATATTCAAGTCCCTCTTTGTCAAATTTATTTACAAACGTGTAGATCTGTGATTTTTCGATTGAATTATTTTTACAATAGTCTAAAAAAACACTCACATTTAGATCAGTGAAATTCAAATTTAAGTATCTTTCTGTTTGCTCTATCAATCCATCAATTAGGGTTTGCACTTCTTGATCACTACCCATTGATTGATAGTGCTGTTTTTGATTTATCAAAAAGCCTATTCTTGTTTTTGGGTCTTTGATACTCATTGCTATTAGCGGAATGTCTTTTAATGCTCTTGGGTAGTATGTCATAGTTCAAATATTTCTGTTTACATCCCAAAATCGGGCAAATTATTAACCGCTTCTTTTTTGAGTTTATCTACAACATGCAAATATTTCTCTGTCATTTTGAGGCTCGAATGTCCTAAAATAGATGAAACGGTTTTAATGTCGGTTTTCAATTCACCGTCCATACTCAACAAATTCACCGCAATACTGTGTCGGGCGCAATGCCACGTAATATGTTTGCCAATCTTTGCACGATCTGCCCAATACTTCAAAACTCCGTTTGCTCCGTTTGCGCTGGGTAACGTAAAAACTAAATGTTTGGGGTTTCCCTTTCCACCAATCAAACGTAATGCCATCGGGTTAAGGTCAATGTTTACCCAATGCCCCGTTTTTTGCTGCTCTAATTTCAATCTATTAGCTGCAAAATCAATATTTTCAAATCTTAGGGCTTTCACATCACACCACCGCAAACCCGTGTTGAGGCTAAACAAAAAAGCCCGTTTAACTTCATCGTTTCCGCTGTGGGCTTTTACAAGTAGTTTTATTTCATCAATGCTTAAAATATTCTTTGTAAGTGTATCGGGCAACTTCTTACAGCTTATGCCGTCCGCTGGGCTTCTATCAAACAAACCCTCTTTCACTGCACTGTTGAGCAGTTTTTTAAATCGGGCAAAATAACTGTGTGGGGTCGTGCCTCTAAAACTTTCCTCTAAATGATCTTTAAAGCCCTCTATCATTTGAGGGTTTAAGCTCTTTACTTTAAGCCCTGTTTTGGGTGTGCCGTGAGTATCATTCAAATAGGTTTTAAACTGCTCAAATACGCCCTTAATCATTCGTACATCGGCTTTTTTGTAGTTGCCTATGTAGTTGTCGCAATATTCGTAAAAGTTGGTGTTCTTTTTGGTGGGCGAAACTTGTCCGTGTGCCTTAAATCTCAAAAGTTCGTCTTTTTGCGCTCTGATTGTATTTGCAAGCTCAATAAAGCGTTTGTTTTGCTCTCTCTCGGCTGGGGTTCGGGCATTGGCTGTTAGGATGATGTTTAACGCCTCTTTTTTTCGGTTGTGAGTTATAACCCGTTTTAGTGTGTCGGTTGCTTCATCGTAAACCTTTTTTTCGGTATAGCCTAAATAATACTCCAAATGCAAACTGATTCTGCCATCTGATAGTTTCTGTTCAACTAATCGGGGGTTGTCCTTTTGCTTTACCTTTGTAGCCATAATAAAACGTATTTGCTTTTTATTTCCTTTGTTTACAAAGATACAAATAAAAATAATACGGGGTGTAACAAAAGGTGTAACAAATCGACAAAGAATAGGTAATTTATTGATAATAACCAACAACAAAAGAAAATAAAAGCAAATTGATACAATTAGTTTAAGTTACTGATATAATGAGCTTTATCTATCTTTTTATTGCTTGTTTTATCTTTTGTTTTACTCTAAAAAATAGTGGGTTGTGTACTCGGCGAGGGTACTAAAACAAACAGCTACCTGAAACTATTGCCCCAAATCAATC
>JBAXGL010000181.1:0-5475 GCA_037139375.1 Bacteroidales bacterium
TATCGTTTTTATCAACAACTAAACGAGCATAGTAGGTGCCAGGATTAACATAATAAAACTCAGCCACGCCTTTGATTACTCGTTCTTTTCGTAGGGGTTTATCACTTTCATTCAGCAATTCGATAAATGCATTGCCAGTGATTCCACTCACTTTAATAAACAGACCTGAATATTGTTCGAGACTTTTTACCTTAAAAGATTTTTTGATAGATTTGCTACAAAGTCTATTGATGCCTACAAAAGCGGCAGAATCAATTGTTAATCGGTATTCTCGATCAGGTGTCCATTTGTAATGCATGGTATACCTTCGGATATGAAGCGAATCTTGTACGATAGGGGGTGTTTTCAAAGGTTTCCACAAAGAATCTATCTTTTCTTCGAACAGAATGCTTTTTGCAGACAGACTTTCGAGTGGCACAGGCACTTCAAAAACAAGATCTTCGTATATATCGAGCATCGAGCTGAATTTTGCATCTACATTGAGTGCGGGTATTTCCACTTTTTCCTTAGAGTCTTTCTTCTTTTTCTTAGTTGAAATTTTCACATCGTGGAAGATAAATTTCAATGTATCGGTTTGCGGAACCAGTTTTTTAAGCGTATCTGTCTTCAAATAGGTCGCCTCCAGCAGCAACGTATCTTGTTTGTAGACGGTAGAATCTTTTATCCAATAGCTCAAGGTGTCGTTTGTAGAACTTTGTTCGAGCATCGCCCAATTTTTGGATTTAAAATTCAGCGGACGAATTTTAGGCAAAGAGGCTGCAGGCGCTGCAAAAGTAATATACAGTTTGTTGCGTTGTTTGCGCTCCGATTTGTCGAGGTATTGCGCTTTATAGTTTTCGTTGAATGCGCGCAAAAGAATATTGTCGGGGTAGAATTTCTTTTTTCGCACCTGAATCAGTGAGTCTTTGGTATTTTTTACCCCTTTAATTTTTAACCGATGAAGTGTATCTGTTACTTGAATATACTCGAAACTTGGTACTATAATAGAATCAGAAAATGCAATATCTTCTCCAGGTTGATCAAATTTGTAATCGAGATTTGCATCTTTCAGTGCATAGATGCGATAGCGACCTGACGCCACATTCTTGAGTCTGAATTTACCATAAATATCAGATCGAGTCACTCTGTCGAATGGTTTTTTGATGAAAGCCGAATCGTCTAACAATTTATGTAATCCGACATACATGCCGGTTATCGGCTCTAAATCAGCTGCATTCAATAAAGTACCCGATACTTCAAGTGAGTCGATTGTAGCTCCAGTAGAAAATGAAAGCGCAAAATTATTGAATGGATTTTTCTCATTGTTGTCCACAATAGCATCTGAGAAATCGATGGTGTAGGTGGTGTTCTTACGCAAAGAGTCTTTGAGTTGTACAAGGATTTTTCTGCCTGAAGTCGTTATCTCAGGTGGTTGAATTTGCGGAGGTGAGATGGTCACTTTTTCAGAAGCATTTTCGACCAAAATAATTTCGTCGAATTCTAATTCCGCTTTCTTCTTATTGAAATGAGTCTGTCCTTGAATGGGTATACTCTTCAGCAAAAGAGGAGGTGTAATATCTATTGGTCCTCCATTTGGACGACCTATATTGGCACACGAAGCAATTGCCAGTAACAAAAACGAATAAGCAAAAGCTCTGATAATTAAATTTTTCACAATCGTTGTTCTCATTTTACAAGAAGATGCAAAATATCTTCTGTTCGCTATTAAAGACGACAAAAATACACAAATAGAATCATTTTCTACTCAAAATACGATGCCCAATGCGGCAATAAATACATTTCTTCTTGTCGCAATACTCTCGTTGCAGCTGAATGATCGACTGAGAATCGAATGCAGTGGCGACCTCTACGCCGACACTTCGCCATTCGCGGACGATCTTATTATCTTCGCTTTTCAATGTTTCTAGCAAAGAAATTGCCCTGTCGCAGAGGTCTTCTTGCGCAGTTGCACGTCCATAAGCAAACATCATGGGTATTACCGCATTGATCAAAGCTACTTGTAGGGATGTCTTGCCTAATCGTTTGGTTTTAGATGCTGATTCCGAATCAAAATTGTAATGCGTTTGCCAATATGCCGAAGGTTCAACATTTAGCATGGAATAAAATTCTTCTGGCGAATCAATATTTATTACTTTTGAAAACAGCGCTCGAGTTTGATGAATCAAGGCTGCCACTTGTGCCAATCGAATGTGTGGAAAATTAGCAGGATGCAACCGAAGGAAACGCCAAGCCTCTTTTTCGATGGCTTTCAGTGAAAACTTATTTTGCAAAAACTGAAACTCCCGCTTCAAAAGAGTCAGATAGGCATTCTCATCATTTTCTACTTCGAGCAACCCAGATTGACCAAAGAAAAACGCTTCGACTTGCAGCAACGAATCTGCATGTTTTTGAATATAAACCAAAGGCAAACTTCTTGCCAAACGTTCAAAAGCATCGCTATTTACACCTAACCCAAAGCTGCGAAGCAATGTGACGTAAAACGCTTCTTCCCAATTCTGGTGGTTTAAGGCTAAAAGTTGCTGAATTGCTTCTGTTTTTCGTTCCAGACGCTCAGTTAGCAAAGCATTTTTCCAACTAGATAGTAGAAAACTGTCGATATCTTTGAGCTGATCGCGACAAGGAATAGCCGAAATATCAGTCAACAAATGCTTATAATGATCGCGTATCTCCACTGGAAATGGCAGAACCAACTGTGGAATTGCTTCTCCGTTTGAACGGAAAATGTCGGCATCGCGCACCTCTACCACATTCAATATCACCGAATCGTAGGTTTTATCTTTGTCGTGTCCGTGTCGCAACCAGTCTGATGAACGTAAATGCACTTCCACATTGCCTGCCCAAAGCTTATCGCCAAGTTTCACTTTTGCATTGAAAAAATCAGGACCGGCATCTCTATTCTGCACACCAGAATCTAAAATCTCAACCGAAGCACCATTATCAGCTACCAAAGCCGTTTGAGGATAAAGCCGAAATTTCCAGATGTATTGAAAAAGTTCTTCCATAATTGTCAGACCAAGGATACGAGGGTTTTTTAGATTTACCACCATTTTTTCAACGATAAATCCATATATTTGCAAATTAAATAATAATCGGGGAATAAATTATTCCTCAGGCAAATATTCTAATAAGAATTCAACAAAAATACCGTTTATGAAGATAGCATTGATCGGATATGGAAAAATGGGCAAAGAGATTGAGAAAATTGCCATAAGCCGAGGTCACGAAATTGTAAGCATTATCGACATCAACAATCCAGACGATTTCCATTCAGAAGCATTCAAAAGCGCAGCCGTAGCTATAGAGTTTACAGCTCCATCTGTTGCTTTAGAAAACTACCGTAAATGTTTTGCTGTAGGCATGCCTGTTATAGCTGGAACAACTGGGTGGCTCAACAATCTGTCCGAAATAAAAGAGGCTTGTGCGAATGGTAAAACATTTTTCTATGCATCTAATTTTAGCATAGGTGTCAATATTTTCTTTGCGGTAAACCAGTATTTGGCAAAAATAATGAACCAATTTCCTGACTACGATGTCAAAATGAAAGAGATTCATCATATTCACAAACTCGATGCACCAAGTGGCACTGCTATTACATTAGCAGAAGGTGTTCTCAACAATATTGTTCGTAAAGAGAAATGGGCATTGAGTGACGGATCAAACAGCGATAACGAATTAGCCATCGAAGTACTACGCGAAGGCGAAGTGCCTGGTTATCACTCCATCATCTACGAATCAGGTGTAGATACTATTACCATTACCCACGACGCAAAAAGCCGTAAAGGTTTTGCACTGGGAGCTGTCGTTGCTGCAGAATTCACCGCAGGAAAGAAAGGCTTTCTTTCGATGAACGATATGCTCAAATTCTAAAACCCATTTAATATTCTTAATTTAAAATTCGTAATAGATTTAACTATGAAGAAATTTGTATCGAAACAGTGGATAAAATTCACTATCGCAGCCATTTGCTATATCCTTTTCTCGGTTTGGGTGGGCAATCTTTGGCTTTTAATTGGTCTGCCGATAGTGTTCGACATCTATCTGACAAAATACGTACCTTACACTTTCTGGAAAAAGTGGGAAAACAAATCTGCCAGAAAAGTAATGGAATGGATTGATGCAATTGGATTTGCACTTATTGCGGTCTATTTTATCAACACATTTTTCTTTCAGAATTACAAAATCCCAACTTCGTCACTCGAAAAAACATTATTAGTTGGCGATTTTTTATTTGTCAGCAAAGTCAGTTACGGAGCGCGTGTGCCAAACACACCACTCTCTTTTCCCTTGGCACAACATACATTACCTGTATTGGAGTGTAAATCGTATATCGACTGGCCTCAATGGAAATACAAACGTTTGAGTGGTTTTGGCAAGGTTGAACGCAACGACATCGTGGTTTTCAACTTCCCGGCTGGAGATACGGTGGCATTGAAGGTGCAAAATCCAGACTATTACACTTCTTGTTTCGAAGAAGGTGCAGTTCAGTTGAAATCTATGGGTGAACTTTTTCCGAATGATCCAACAAAATACACTCAATACGCCAATAAATGCCTGTCTGTAGGTCGCGAAATCGTAAAGAACAACAAAGCAAAATACGGAGATATTGTTTTCAGACCAGTTGATCGTCGCGAAAACTACGTGAAACGTTGTGTGGGCTTGCCGGGCGATTTATTGCAAGTGGCTAATAATCAGCTTTATATCAACAAACAAAAAGTAAACAACCCTGAACACTTGCAATTCAACTACTTTGTGCAAACCAATGGCGCTATACTTTCTGAAGATTATCTCTATAAGTTGGGAATCAGCAAAGACGATATTCAAACTTTCGAAGCGGGTGAATGGCAAAAACAAATCGGAATTTCGCCTACTGCCGACGGGCAATATTTCCCAGTATATCATTTCCCACTGACAGCAGAAGCTGTGAGTAAACTCAAAATGAATAGTTCGGTAGCGAAAGTCATAATAGAACCCGACCTACAGATGAGTGGTCCGACTTACCCTTTGACACTGAATAAAAAATGGACACGCGACAACTACGGACCCATCTGGATTCCGCAAAGTGGTAAATCGATCATCTTAACTACCAATATTCTACCTATTTATGAACGTGTCATTCGCGATTACGAAGGCAACCAACTGGAGGTTAAAGAGGGTAAAATCTATATCAATGGTCAGCAAACCTACCGATATACCTTCAAAATGGACTATTACTGGATGATGGGTGATAATCGCCACAACTCAGCCGATTCTCGCTATTGGGGCTTTGTGCCAGAAGATCACGTCGTAGGCAAACCGATTTTAGTGTGGTTGTCGCTCGACAAAGACCGTGGCTATTTCGATGGAGGTATTCGATTCAGTCGTATATTCACATTGGTTCACAATAAATAGTCTTTGCGTTTTTGCAAATGCCTTTCCTTGGCTGAACAGTCTTGATCCTACAATTTTAGTTGAATAAAAAAGACCTGATAGATATAA
>JBAXGL010000182.1:0-5462 GCA_037139375.1 Bacteroidales bacterium
TTGGTACAAAAAAGAAAAGGTTGTCATCCCGACAACCTCAACCCTTATTAACCTTAAATCTAATACCATGAAAAACACAGTACAAAGATATGATATTTTATGTTATACAACACTATTGTGCGGCATTATTTTCTACATTTTAAAACTATTTAAACCTTAAATTCATACATGCCAATTATTTTTAACTTCGATAACAATTGACTGTCCAATTTTCACTTTTATCAGCACTAAAATCCCAACTGTTTAGCTTCATTCCAAATAGCATCCATCTCTCCTAACGTCATATCTTTCAGTGCACGTCCTTTGGCGAGGGTTTGCTGCTCGAGGTAATTGAAACGGCTAATGAATTTACGGTTGGTGCGTTCCAATGCGTTTTCGGGGTTTATTTTATACAGCCGAGCCGCATTGATTAAGCTAAAAAACAGATCGCCAAACTCATCTTCCATTTTATCTTCATCCATAACGCTAATCTCCATCTTTAGCTCAGTAAACTCTTCAAGTACCTTGTCCCACACTTGTTCGCGATGCTCCCAATCGAAACCCACATTGCGGGCTTTGTCTTGTATGCGATATGCTTTGATCAGTGCTGGTAAAGACGAGGGTACACCTTCCAGTACCGTTTTGTTTCCTCCTTTTTCTTTTAACTTAAGCAGCTCCCATTTCTGTTCTACCTCTTTCGAGTTCTGTGCATCTTCGGTGCCAAAGACATGCGGATGACGGTATATGAGTTTTTCGCACAAACTGTCGCAGACACTTTTGATATCGAAAGCCGATTGTTCTGAACCGATTTTGGCATAAAATACGATGTGCAACAACACATCGCCCAACTCTTTCTTAATCAACTCGTTGTTACCATCTAAAATGGCATCGCACAATTCATACACTTCTTCGATGGTGTTCGGGCGAAGACTCTCATTAGTCTGTTTCATATCCCATGGGCATTTCAGTCGCAATTCATCGAGAATATCGAGAAGTTTTCCGAAAGACTCTATCTGTTGTTGTCTGGTATTCATCACTAATTTTTATTTGAGAATAGCGTTTATTGAGAATTAAAATCCGGTTTATTTCTTAAATCGTATTAACCCATTCTCCAAAAACTGTATGTATTTATCGACATCTTCGTTGTAAGTATACGACGGACCTATGGGTATCCCATCCGCATTGAGCAACACATAGAATGGCTGAGCGTTAGCTCCGAATTTTTGCCGTTGAAGATAACTCCATTTATCGCCTAATGTACGAAGTGTTCGCTCTGTACCATTTTCTTTAATAACAGTTGGAACAGGTAAAGCTGTTTTATTATCTACAAAAAGAGTGATTAGCACATAGTCGTTTTCTAATATCTGTTTCACCTTATTATCAGTCCATACAGATGCTTCCATTTTACGGCAGTTGACACAACCATAACCCGAGAAATCAACTATCACAGGTTTATGGTGTTGCTTTGCAAATGCCATTCCAATTTCATAATTATCGAATTTCGCACGAACCTCATCTTTAAATAAATTGAAGTCTTGTGTGGTGAGAGGTGGAGTAAAAGCACTTATTGCCTTCAACGGAGCTCCCCACAAACCAGGAATCATGTAAAACGCAAACGAAAAAGACACGATTGCCAAGAATAATCGAGGTACTGAAACGTGTTTCAAATCAATGTCGTGTGGCAATTTAAGTTTGCCCAGCAGATAAACACCCAACAAAGCAAAAATTACAATCCATAAAACCAAGAATACTTCGCGGTCGAGAATATGCCAACCATACGCCAAATCTGCTACGGAGAGGAATTTGAATGCCAAAGCCAATTCTAGAAAACCAAGAACCACTTTCACCGAATTGAGCCAACCTCCCGATTTTGGTATTTGCTTCAACCACGATGGAAAGAGTGCAAACAATGCGAATGGTATCGCTAACGCCAATGAGAAACCAAACATTCCAATAGCTGGTCCAAACAGATTCCCCATCGATGCGGCTTGCACAAGCAAAGTACCAATAATGGGTCCTGTACACGAAAAAGAGACCAACGACAACGTAAATGCCATAAAGAAGATACTCAATAACCCAGAAGTTGCATCGGCTTTGCTATCGAGTTTATTTGTCCACGACGAGGGCAAAACTAGTTCGAATGCTCCGAAAAAAGAGACTGCAAACAGTACTAGTAAACCAAAGAACAGAACATTGAAAACAGCATTAGTAGATAGGTCGTTGAGCGCACTTGCTCCAAAAACACCAGTAATAATCAATCCCAACGAGAGATAAATGACAATAATTGCGACACCATAAGTGATGGCTTGCTGCACCGCTTTTCGACGATCTTGCGAACGCTTCAAGAAAAAGCTCACCGTCATCGGGATAAGCGGCCACACGCAAGGTGTCATTAAGGCAAGAAGACCGCCCAAGAATCCCCAAACAAATATCAGCCAAAAAGAGGTTTGAGACGTGATTCCTTCATTGCCAAAAGCATGAAGTTCGGATATGACTGGCTTCCATAAATCAGTTGTAGCACTCGAAGAAATCGGTTCGACGTTAATCAATGAACCCGATTTGGATGAATCTTTTGCAGTTTCAGACACATCACTTTTGCCGCTAAATGTAAAAGGATAGTCTGATGGAGGCAGACACGATTGGTCGTTGCATCCCATATATTTAGCATATCCTTTGATGGAGAATGCCTTCGAATCGGTAATCGTCAATTTTTGCACAAACAGAACGGATTTTTCGTAGTAACTCAGATTCATCTCGAATTGTTTGTCGAAATGCGTTATCAGTTTTGAAGCGGATGTGACCTTACCCACTAACTTTACGCCCTTCATTTTTTCGAAATTGAAAGTGGTGGCAACAGGTCCTCCTTCGGGAATAGTCAATCCATACAAATGCCACCCTTTATCAATATTCACCGAAAATTGAATCTCTTTTGTATTGGCACTCACATCTACAAGCTTAGATGTCCAGTGAAAAGGTTCTTCTATTTGCCCAAAAATGGAAGTGATTGAGACAACTAGAAACAAGCAAAAGATTTGATATTTCTTCATAATAAGCGTTTTACATCTATTGATAGAGCAGATTTTGAGAATGACAAAGATAACAAAAGAATGTATTCGAAAAGCAACTTGCTACGCGTTTGCACATTCTTTAATCAACAAAATGGTGATATTAATATAATTTATATGCTGCCTGCTTTTCAAAATATAAACCGAAAAATCGCGAAACTGTTCGTACCTGAAAAATTGTTTGTGTATCTTTGGGAATTGAAAATCTAAAAACAACAAGTATATGAATTGGTTTGAATGCAAAGTGCGCTACGAGAAAACGATGGAAAATGGGATAATCAAGAAAGTAACGGAACCTTATTTGGTGGATGCGCTTTCGTTTACCGAAGCCGAAGCCAGAATGATTAAAGAGATTACACCCTTTATGAGTGGTGAATTTACAATTGCCAACATTCGTCGGGCAAATATTAGCGAACTTTTCATGGACGAAACAGGTGATAAATGGTACAAATGTAAAGTGATGTTTGTAACAATAGACGAACGCAGCGGTGCTGAAAAGAAAACAGCTTCGTTTATGCTTTCGCAAGCTATCGACTTCGAAACAGCTCTGAAAAATCTAGTAGAAGGGATGAAAGGTACAATGGCTGATTATAGTATTGCATCTATCACCGAAACAGCGATTATTGATATTTATCCGTATGAAGTAGCTGAAAAGTAAGAGGCTAATTCATTCATCACAATTTTCTGAAAAAGATGTCAATCACTACGAATCTACAATTAGTTCGACAAAATATACCCTCAGGCGTTCGTTTGGTGGCTGTATCTAAATTTCACCAGAACGAATCAATTGAAGAGGCTTACGATTTAGGTCAGCGCATTTTCGGTGAAAGTCGTGTGCAGGAGTTGACTGCCAAAAACGAGCAGTTGCCCAACGATATTGAATGGCACTTCATTGGTCATCTTCAGACAAACAAGATCAAGTATATTACTCCTTTTGTGTCGATGATTCACGCAGTTGATAGCGAACGGTTGCTGTCGGAAATTAATCAGTCTGCTCAAAAATCGAATCGTGTAATATCATGCTTGCTGCAAATTCACATTGCTCAAGAGGATACAAAATATGGCTTTTCGATTGACGAATGTACAGAATTTGTGACTTCTGGTCGTTGGAAAAACTTGGAAAATATTGAAATAGCTGGATTGATGGGAATGGCAACATTGACAGACAATACCGAACAAGTGCGAAACGAATTTCGTTCTCTCAGAAACTTGTTTCTTGAACTTAAATCAACAACATTTCAAGAAAACAACTATTTTTGTGAGCTATCGATGGGAATGTCAGACGATTATCGCCTCGCTATCGAAGAGGGAAGCACTTTGGTACGAATTGGTAGTACCATTTTTGGCACTAGAAATTATTAATTAGCGGATTTGCAAAATAAAAGGAGAATTATGACTGAGATGAAGACAATTTATGCCGGATTGGAATTGAAAAACCCAATAATCATAGGTAGCTCTGGGTTAACCAACACTGCTACTGGTGTATTAAAGATGGAGAAAGCAGGTGCTGGTGCGGTCGTTTTAAAGTCAATTTTCGAAGATCAGATCAATCAAATTATTGGTAACACAACTGATGCTGTAGAATATCCAGATGTGTTCAACTACATACGCTCCTATTCAGAAGAACATTCGTTGGCAGAGTATTCGAAACTGATAAAAGATTGTAAGGATATCTGCACTATACCAGTGATTGCTAGTATTCACTGTCACTCCACCGGTGCTTGGGCTAAATATGCTATACAATTAGAAGATGCTGGTGCCGATGCTCTGGAACTGAATATAGCTATCATGAATACATCCCGCAATGCCATTGATGTGGAGGCGATGCATGTGCAAATCCTTCAAAGCGTTTGTAGCGCAGTTACAATTCCCATTATTGCAAAAATTGGTGATAATTATACTAATTTAGTATCGTTGGTAGAACTGATGTACAAAAATGGAGCAGCAGCAGTAGTACTTTTCAACCGTTTTTACCAACCGGACATCAATATTATCAAACAAACATTTACTGCAGGAAACGTATTCAGCAATGCTGAAATGCTGCCTAGCACTCTACGATGGACTGCTATCATTAGCGGGGCACTGCCTGAAATCGAAATATCAGCTTCAACAGGAGTACACGATTGGGAAGCTGCGATTAAGTTGCTTTTGGCAGGAGCTACTACGATACAAATGTGTAGTGCCGTTTATCAACAAGGAGAAATAGTCATATCTGAAATTATTACATGCATGGAAGAGTGGATGATACAGAAAGAGTATGAACAACTTCAAGATTTCAGAGGCAAACTGAACTACAAAAACATACAAAATCCTTCGGCTTATGAGCGAACTCAGTTTATGAAATATTTCTCGAATAGGAAGTAATTGAAAACTCTTAAACAATGAACTATATAAACCTATAGACCTCAATATGAATTT
>JBAXGL010000183.1:0-5395 GCA_037139375.1 Bacteroidales bacterium
TTGGTGATCTCATTTCTTCAAAACAAAAACCCCACGTTGGCACATTCTATTTGCCAACGCACCTTTCTACCCGAAGCTTCACGTTTCAACGAAGAGAGTGAAGATCTTGAATGGGCATTCGGCACCATGGGACTTCACGACCAAGCACGTCACTTAGCGACACTCTATCTCGAAGATATTTCGGATTTAATCGTCGAAACCATCGATCCTCACTTTGGGTTTAGCCGCTATGCCGAAAGCTTAGGTAGATGCGCCACATCGTTTGATGAACTGGAGAAACGACTTAACGAACCAAAGCAACTGATAGACAATGTACTTATTAGCATACTCGAAAACAAAATCGCACTTTATTCTCCTTCTGTGGTCGCTTTATCGGTGCCTTTTCCAGGTAATCTGTATGGCGCACTGAAATGTGGACAATTTTTAAAGGAATCTTACCCTCTAATTAAGATTTTGATGGGTGGTGGTTATCCGAACACCGAACTACGAACCTTTACTGATGTGCGTGTATTCGATTATGTAGATTTCATTTCACTTGATGACGGAGAAACACCGATACTACAGCTGCTCAGATATTTCGAAAACGAAATCGGACTTGAAGACCTCAAACGTACATTTTCTTTATCGAATGGAAAGGTCACTTATTACGATAACATATTAGTGAAAGATTTCTCACAAAAAGAGGTGGGAACACCTGATTATAGCGACCTACCCATCGAATACTATCTTTCTGTCATTGAACTCATAAACCCAATGCACCGACTTTGGAGTGACGGTAGATGGAACAAACTCACACTTGCACACGGCTGCTATTGGGGACGTTGCACATTTTGCGATACCACACTCGACTATATCAAACGGTTTGAACCAAATAATGCAATTCTACTTTGCAACCGTATGGAAGCCATCATTGCACAAACCGGACAAAATGGATTCCACTTTGTAGACGAAGCAGCTCCGCCAGCACTGCTGAGAGAATTGGCACTTGAAATTCTACGGCGTGGGTTGCATATGGTTTGGTGGACTAATGTTCGTTTCGAAAAAAGTTTCACCAACGATTTGTGCCGCCTACTGAAGGCCTCAGGCTGTATTGCTGTTTCGGGTGGTCTTGAAGTTGCTTCCGATAGATTATTACAACTCATAAACAAAGGAGTTACGGTTTCTCAAGTAGCCAATGTCGCAAAGCATTTTACACAAAACGGCATTATGGTTCACGCCTATTTGATGTATGGATTCCCAACTCAAACCGAACGTGAAACAATCGATTCACTCGAAATGGTGCGACAACTTTTCAGCGAAGGGGTCTTGCAATCAGGCTTTTGGCACCTTTTTACTCTGACGGCTCACAGTCCAATTGGACAGAATCCGTTTGGATTTGGTATTTTACATACCCCAAACACGGGCAAATTTGCGAATAATGATGTTTCACACTCCGACCATTCAGGCGCTGACCATCTAAAATACGGCGAAGGACTACGCAAAGCGCTATACAACTATATGCACGAAGTTGGGTTCGATCATCCATTGTCGCATTGGTTCGACTTCAAAGTGCCAGAAACACTCATACCATCCACATATATTCAAAAAGCAATTTACAATAAAACAGATAATGAGCCTTCGTTCACCAAACAAGCCGTATGGCTGGGCAAGGCTCCTTTGATGAGAACTATTACCAAAAATAAGAAAGGTAAACAACGAAAATTTTGCCGATTAACCTTTCATCTCAAAACGTATGATTTAACGCTTGACATCACAGAACAAATTGGGAAATGGCTTTACAATTTTATTGAAAGAATTGCTATTGAAAACAGAGAAAAGATCACACTAGAAGAGATGAAAATTGATTTTGAATCCAATAATTTTGGAGATTTTATCACTTTTTGGGAAGGAGAAACTGCAAAACAACTTCGAGAGACTGAATTAATATTGATCTAAAAAAACTGAACAAGAAATGGATATTCACAAAACAATCATTAAAAATTTTGATTTCGACAGACCAGAACATCAAAAAATAATCGGAGAACTGATGAACGGATACATTGCAGACGAAATGGGTGGTGGCTCGCTGCTCACTGCCAATCAACAAAAAGAGCTGATTGCAGGACTTAAGAACCATCCCAAAGCGATTGCCATATGGGCAGAGACTAACGGCAAACCATCAGGCTTCATTGTGGCTTTCGAAAATTTTTCTACATTCACCGTCAGAGCGATGCTCAACATTCACGATGTCTTTGTCGCACCTGAATTCCGCGGATTTGGAATTGGTCGCAAACTAATGAATGACATCATTGAAAAAGGTAAAGAAAGGGGTTGCAGTAGAATCACACTGGAAGTGCGCCACGACAATACTATAGCTCAAAAACTGTACAAAAGTCTAGAATTTGAAGACACAAATCCACCTATGTACTTCTGGCGTAAATATTTAAAATAGGTTTAATAATAAAATTCTGTTATTATTATTTTATAAACTTGTCACAAAAACAATTAAAACGATTACTATTTGACATAAACTTCGATCATTGTCACTAATTTTGTGGCACCTATTACTAACTATAAGAAGAGATTTTCTTTATTGAATACTTCTACCTGAGATGAAATTTGATATTGATCAAGAAACAATTGAATCAACCAAACTCTGCAAAAAAGACTTTCAATGCTTGAATAGTCCTAATTGTGAATGTTGCGAGGTTGAAAGCGTAATAAGTAATAAGCTGATATTCATCCAATGCTCTAAACCAGGCAATTGCTCTTATAAAATGTCATTTGGTCATTCATATATCTGCAACTGCCCTACTCGAAAAGAAATCTACATTAAATACAAAGTTTGACCTATTGAAACTTATCGCTAAGGTTACTTTAATGAACGAAGAATAGTTATCAAAACACAATTGAAACTCATCAAATAAAAACTTTTTCGACCTTTCATTGTTTAAATGTTAATACAAAACAACTGATAAACAGAATCGGTAAATTTGATTTTAAATTTAAAGCAATTAACAATTGCAAAATGAAAATAGCCATTAGCGGGAGCCACGGTTTAATTGGCAGACATTTGATTGAATCACTAAAAACGTCAAATCATCAAATTATCTGCATAGATCGCTTATTTCTATCATACGACAAAAAAGAAAAACTTTGTTCCATAATTGATTCCACTGATGTAGTTATCAATTTGGCAGGTGCTTCTATCGATCAAAAATGGTCAAGCGATGGCAAGAAAGCTATTCTCGAAAGTAGAATAGACTCCACACGTGCCCTAGTAAGTGCAATAAATCAGTTGAAAAATAAACCGAAAATATTTATCTCTGCCTCTGCGGTAGGAGCGTACGAAACAGATTCTATTTGCGATGAAAGTAAAACCGAATACGGAACGAATTTTTTAGCAGATGTATGTAGTCAATGGGAAGCAGAAGCGAAAAAGGTGAGTACAGATGTTCGCTTAGTTATTCCACGCTTTGGTGTTGTTTTAGCTTCTGATGGAGGAGCATTCCCGAAAATGGTACATTTGTTTCAGCTTTTCTTAGGTGGAAAAATTGCAACCGGTCAACAAGGCTTTTCGTGGATTCATATTGACGATGCCGTTACAATCATCGAGTTTATCATTAGCACACCTAAAGCAATAGGAATCATAAACGTTACAGTACCTCAAAGCACTGACAATCAAATGCTAACAAATGCTTTAAGCAGTCAACTGCGAAAACCATCTTGGCTTTCTACGCCTCGTTTTCTACTGCGACTTATTTTGGGTGAACGAGAAATGCTAATTACTCAAGGGCATAAGATTTATCCGGGCAAATTATACAACTTGGGATATCAATTTAAATTTTCGACCATAGATTCCGCTGTATGGGATCTACATCATAAATACTAGCTTCTAAACTTCTCTTCTAAACAATCTCTTTTATATTCACAAAGCTTAATTTTTCGCAAATACCGAATTAATCATTTTGTGGTTGTTGTTCACTAAACACTACATTTTTGACACAAAAAAGAATGATTATGACTTCAATTTATCAGTGTTGCATAAAAATAAAAATAATCATTTTATTATAATTCATCTTTTTGTGGAGCAATTCAGTTACAATTTGCATATTTTCCATAACTTTTTGTTTCACAATATAAAATATATATTTACCTTTGCGCCGAAATAACAGGTAACATTATGTTTGATACAGGATTAACAACATTTATGATCTTGGCCACCAGTTTGGTGATGCTGATGACCCCAGGACTTGCGTTCTTTTATGGCGGTTTGGGATGTAAAAAAAATATTTTAAGCATCATGATGCAGAGTTTTGTTTCGATGGGAATAAGCTCTATCATTTGGTTTGCTTTTGGTTATTCACTTTGCTTCAGTGGTACTCATACTGCAGGCAATGACTTCTTTGGAATTTTTGGAAATCTCGATAAAGCTTTTTTTAGAGGAATTACTCCTGCCACACTTTTCTCCCCTGAAAAACGATTTCCTGAATACATTTTCATTGCCTATCAGATGATGTTTGCCATTATAACTCCAGCACTTATAACCGGAGCATTTATCAATCGAGTATCCTTTAAATCATACATCGTATTTTTGGTATTCTGGCAAGTTTTTGTCTATTATCCATTTGTGCATATGGTATGGGGTGGTGGGTTGTTAGCCGATTGGGGAGTATTCGATTTTGCAGGAGGAATCACGGTACACGCTACCGCAGGTTTCGCAGCATTGGCTTCAGTTTATTTTGTAGGAAAACGCAACGAGCGGCACTTCCCAAACAACATTCCTCTTGTGGCGATAGGCACAGCTTTACTTTGGTTCGGCTGGTATGGGTTCAATGCAGGGAGCGAATTGGCAGTTAATTCGATAACCATATCTGCATTCCTCAACACCGATACTTCAGCCTCATTTGCCGCGATTACATGGCTAGTTATAGAATGGAACACAGGAAATAAAAAACCGACATTTATTGGATTAATGACTGGAGCTGTGGCAGGTTTGGCTACTATTACTCCAGCAGCTGGTTATGTAGATATTTATGCTTCAGCGATTATTGGAATTTTAGCAGCTGTTGGTTGTTTTCTTGCTGTGAAATGGAAAGAACGTAAAGGCTGGGACGATGCTCTTGATGTCTGGGGCGTTCACGGCATGGGTGGTGTTATTGGTACTATCATGGTTGGTTTTTTCGCAAACTCTTCAATCAACGTTTCTATTCCAAATGGAGTATTCTATGGTGGTGATGGCATGTTACTATTTAAAGAGACTATAGCTATCATTATTGCAATTACTTACGCATTCTTCTTCACAATAGCCTTGTTCAAAATCATCAATCGATTTATCCCAGTGAAAGTATCGTTGGCCCAAGAAAAAGAAGGACTTGATTTAGCATTTCACGGTGAAGTTGCGCGTCAAATCTAA
>JBAXGL010000184.1:0-5362 GCA_037139375.1 Bacteroidales bacterium
GGCGGTTTGCGGGAGCATTCGCTGTCGTGGAACGACAAAGTGAATGCGGGCGCAATACCGCCGGAATGCACGTCAGCCAGCCAATGAACATAGGCGTGTGTTAGCGGTTCGTGCATTATTGCATTTTTTCTTCTTTGGGTATGATAAAGTCTTTTCTTGGTACAATAAATACCCTTGGGTTATCATCTCGAAATACAAAACCGTTTTGTATTTTCGTTTCTGTTTTACCACCATCTAATGAAATAAGCATTATATTGATAACAATTGAAGAATGGGGTTCCATTCCTAAATGCTCTAGTGCTATTATCGTACTATCTGCACTAGGATATCCACTATCACCTTTTTCAGCTAATAAAGAAATGAACTTAACATTAAAATGCGTGTTCCATAATTTTGGCTGATTGAGTCTGTTAAAATCAGCAATTGAGCCAAACAATTTATCTGAATAACGATTATCTTCATGACATAGGACAACGAAAGCATAGGTTATTGATTTTGGATCAATAGCAATAGGACGATCATTAATATTTCCTTTTATTACCTCTCGCTTATTTGATTTTCCACAATTTAAACAATTACCACTTTTCCAGTCGTGTTGTTCGTTTCTGGTTTTGTGACAATTAGTACATTTACATCCTTTCCATGTATGAAAACCTAAAATACATTTTATTTTCATTTTTTAAAAAATTTTATGGCCATTGAATTTTTGAATAAACAATTTCAAGTTTAGATATATAATCAACGATTTCTATAGGTTTAATAGATTGCAAGTACATTTCAAAAAACCATCACCATTTCCATCGCTGATAATAGTTGCATCCGTAGGTGATTGTCTAAATTGCATTTTTTCAATTTCATTTACAAATTTTTGAAACCAACTCATTAAACCATCTTCCCCATTTGGGTGACTGATAAGTGAAAAATATAAGACAGCCTCAACCGAAGTTGAATTATTATAAGCAGATAACTCTTTCTGTAAATTGCTTGTGGACGAACACAGAAATGTGTCAGTTTCAGGATGTTTTTTACGCAAATCATTAACGAATTCAATTTTCTCTGATTCTGGTACTGGACCTGCCATTATAAAAATAATTTCTGAAAAGTTTTTAATAACTGGACTTTGGTTGTTACCGAAAATTTTTTTAAATAAATTCATAAAGTTATTATTTTATTTGTAGCCTACTCTTTAATGGATTTTCGGCTTCCTCCATTTTTCTTTGCATGACCGCTAACACCGATATAAGAACAACTCTAATTCCTGTATGAGCAACTAAGTTGCTTATACATCCGCTTTAGTATTAGTGCCATTATTTTTATTATTCTGATAAACAGTAAGATATGAAAATGGTGATACAAAAGTTATTGACCATACAGGAAGTCACTGAATTATGTTGTTCTTTAACTTTTGATACTATTATTAAATAATTTTCAAAATTAATAATATTCTTGAATTCAATGACAATCAAAATTATTTTAATTCTAACTTATCTAACGGACTTTTTATTTGTTCAAATCCTTTTGTTGTGATATGTGTATATATTTCAGTTGTTTTGCTGTTTTCGTGTC
Source organism: Bacteroidales bacterium (assembly GCA_037139375.1). Taxonomy (GTDB): domain Bacteria; phylum Bacteroidota; class Bacteroidia; order Bacteroidales; family UBA7332; genus CAXXIC01. The sequence goes on from JBAXGL010000184.1 coordinate 1,567, forward strand.
CTAATAAAGATTGAATATACCTCAGATCGGTTCCCGATTCAAGTAAATGCGTAGCAAAGGAATGTCGCAGGGTATGTACAGTGACATGCTTTTTAATTGTTGTTTTATTTATAGATGTTCTTAGTATTGATTTGATGCTACTTGAAGAGTATTGTTCGCCATTTATTCCTTCAAATATCCATATTTTGGGTTTATATTGTAGAAAATATTTTCGTAAAATTTCCAATGTTTTCACACTTAGTAATGTGTATCGGTCTTTTTTACCTTTGCCTTGCTCCACTCTTATTTGCATTCGTTGGCTATCAATGTCTTTTATCCTGAGGTTGATGACTTCGCCGATGCGCAGACCGGCAGAATAGATAGTCATCAGTATGGCTTTGTGTTTGAGGTTTTCGGTGGCGTTGAGTATGGCGGTTATTTCTTGTTCGCTGAGTACTTCAGGCAGATATGTTTCTTCACGCGGTCGGTCGATGGTATATACTTTGCGACTGCCGCGCATCACCCGCTCATAGTAGAATTTAATTGCGTTTATCGATTGGTTTTGGTAGGAAGTTGATATTTTGCGTACATTCACTAGGTAGCGAAGGTAATCTATAATCATCGTTTCGGTAATGTCGTCTATTGCGTGGTCTTCGTAGTAGTTGATAAACTCTTCGAACAGATCGGTGTATACAGCAAGGGTATTTTGACTGTAGCGTAGCTCTTTCAATTTGTCGATATAGTTTGCCGGACAGGCACGGTAGTTTTTGATGTCGAATTTCGATTTGCGGGGTTGAATCTTCTGTTTCTGTTCTTCCTGATATGTGAAATTCAACTTGAATTGCTCGGCAATCTGTTTTATCTCAATTAAGAATTTTTCGGAATAGGGTATTTCCCAGCATCTGAGCGAGCTATTCCAACTGCAATAGGGTATTTGCTTGAGCTGCTGACTTAGCTCCCTGTTGTAGCTGAAATAGAGTTTCAACAGCCGATTTGAATGATTGACGACCAATAGATCGTCTTTGGTGAATGTTGGTTGCGGATTTGTGTTTTCTGTAGTCGGGTTTGATGGTTGAATATCTATGGTATGTTCTACTAAATGCACTTTTCTGCCTGTGAAGTAAGATTTCAATAGTGCGAGATTCCGATCGAAATTAGGTATTGACCATAGATATTGCTCTTTGAGCCATTTTGCATACTTAAACGATCGAATAAATTGAATGTCTGTTTCGTTTTTTGGTAGTTTGATAAAAATTGTTCTTGGATAGATTTCGATGACGATGACTGTATAGTTCGCTTGCGTCGTTTTGAGGTTGGTTGGATTGTCTGAATTTGTAGTTTGACGTGGTTCTTGAATGTTGATTTTCGTTTGTGGTGTCAATACGATGTTTGGAGCAGTGCCAGCAGATTTTTCGTATTCCACATCAGGAAACATAGATTTTAAATGAGCGAAAGCTTCCTTAGTATATGGTATGTGCCATGCTCCAATGGATTTGCTCCAACGGGCATCGGGTATTTGTTTTAAACGCATGGCTATTTCTCCCTTGTAGGGGAAATCAATACGGATACGTGCTTCGTTGCTATGAGTGATCTTTGTGGCTTTCAAGCTGAAGTAATATGATAATTTAATTTTTGTCTGAAAGAGATTCCAAATATAGTAATTATCATAAACCTATCAAATAGAATCTAAAGAATATTGTCAAATTCATTCGACAAAGGCCTGAGATAGATAAGGCGCATCAAAAATTATGAATGTACGACAGGAGAAAAGATGTAGTGCAAGGTTTGTTTGCATAAATTGAGCAGCACAAACGATTAAGATAAAGGTTTGTTTTGTGAATTTGTATTGCACAAATAGTACATGGCAACGAGTATTTGCCTTTTTTGGGTTACTCAAACGATGTTGATAAAGGTTTATCTTGGTGTTTTGTATTCCTCAAATTGTTAAATCAAACGTTTGTCACGATGATTTGTCCTCCACAAAAAAGGAATGGCAATCATTGGCATGACGAATTGTCTTCCTCAAAATGGCGATGGCAACGATTACCAAATAGATGTCAATTTCACAAATATTAATGATTTTGATTTTGCAACGAGTATTTTATCCTCTATAGGTTCATGTCACGCGTTACAAATCCCCGCCAAAGAATAGTAAGTATGTTTTACCTAAAACTTCAAGAGAAATTAATGAAAAAGACAGGTACATTTAGCAAAAAAGACCTGATGAATTAATGCTGACCTGTACAGCTCACAGTTGCAAGCTGTACATGCTGTATATATGAGCTGTACAGCCTAAATTTGTAGGCTGTACAGTTTATGTATAACTTGTCAGGAAGTTTTATCTAATTGTTCAGGTCTTTTTACTTAAATAGACCTTACATTTTTACTAGTTTATCCTGTCTCATCGGATAAACCGAGCGATGATGTACATTTTCGAGATTTAGCTCCGCCTCAAGAGTAGTGCAGTGTGAATTTTTAGCACAAGTTATTCTTCGCCAAACGTTCACAAAACATAAGGATTTCAGTATAGCAATTACAAAAAAAGCCTGCAAACGGTTCATTTGCAAGCTTTTCTGTTTTTGTATAGGGTTGATTATAAAGTTACACCAGTTTTGAAAATTGCTATTTCGCGGTAGTTCTTCTTTTCGTTGTTGACCAGTTCGCCCGAAGCTACACGAATGACATAGTCGATGAAGCGTTCATTGACCTGCTCAATCGATTCATTTTCAACGATTGTTCCGGCATTGAAGTCAATCCACCCTTTTTTGCGTTCATAGAGCGGTGTGTTGGTCGAAATCTTCATAGTAGGAACAAATGTTCCGAATGGAGTGCCACGCCCTGTAGTGAAAAGCACCATCTGACAACCGCTCGAAGCCAATGCTGTAGCGGCTACGAGGTCATTGCCTGGTGCACTAAGTAGGTTCAGTCCTTTGGTTTTGATCTGTTCGCCATACATCAGCACGTCTTTCACCAACGATTGACCGCATTTCTGTGTGCAACCGAGCGATTTCTCTTCGAGTGTCGAAATACCTCCGGCTTTGTTTCCTGGTGAAGGGTTTTCGTAAATGGGTTGATTGTTTTTGGCGAAATACTCTTTGAAATCGTTGATTAACAGCACAGTTCGGTCGAACATAATTTTGTTCACACAACGGTTCATCAAGATAGTTTCGGCTCCAAACATTTCAGGCACCTCAGTCAATACAGAGATTCCCCCTTGTGCAATCAAAAAGTCGGAAAAAACGCCCAACAGTGGATTCGCTGTAATTCCCGAAAGACCATCTGACCCACCACATTTCAAACCAATCTTCAGTTCAGATAGCGATACCTCTTCGCGAACGTCTTTCGAAACAACCTCGTAAATCTCACGCAGTAAGTCCATTCCCAATTCATATTCATCGTCTATTTTCTGAGTTTCCATGAATTTAATACGAGTTTGGTCGTAATCGCCAAGCAGTTCTTTGAACGCTTTCACCTGATTGTTTTCGCAACCTAAGCCAACGACCAACACGCCACCAGCATTGGGATGCTGAATCATATCGCGAAGGATTTTGCGTGTGTTTTCGTGATCGTCACCAAGCTGCGAGCAACCGTAATTGTGCGGATAGGCCACGATAGCGTCTACACCTTTGCCTTGCGTTTCGGCACGCAGATTTTCTGCCAAGGAATTAATTGTCCCGTTCACACATCCTACTGTCGGCACAATCCATATTTCGTTGCGCACACCTGCATTTCCATTAGCACGTTTGTATCCTTTGAAAGTCAGGTTGCGGTTCAATATATTAAGTGATACATTTTGAGGATTGTATTCGTAATCGAG
>JBAXGL010000185.1:0-5348 GCA_037139375.1 Bacteroidales bacterium
GTACGAACTGACGACCGATCGCGCATCGTGCGAACAGTCGCATCAGCCGTTTATTAACTATTCGGAGGAGGCATGTGGCGAGAGTTTCTGGATTCCATCGGTGAGTAGGTTGATGCATGAGGTTGGTCATCGGACGATTGAACCCACTGTGGGAGATTGGCAGTCGATGCCATCTCTTTTTGCCACAGCAGAAGGAGATGTGTCGTTCGACCTTATTTCGGCAGTATTTTATCTGATTACACGGTACGAAGAGTACGATTCCCCCCATATTGATAAACATGGACGATTTGAGTATACGGCGAGTGTTGCCTTTCAAAACAACTTCTTGCAACGCCCATTAGTAGACGAATGGTTGATGAAACTTCGCGAATTGTTGTTGTTGAAATTCCCCTGTCTTGAAATCGGATGTGGTAAATATTCTGCTGTTTCAACCATCGATGTCGACTACATCTACCGGTATCGAGCAAAGAGCAAATCGCAAATGCTGCTTAAAACGGTCTCACGGTTGGTGAAATTCGATTTCTCGGAATCGTGGCGTATTCTGCGGGTGTTGCTCTACCTCGAAAAAGATCCGTATCATCAATTCGACTACCTTGATAAGCTGCATCAGGGCATTGCTTGCAAATACATTCTCTTTATGCACTTCGGACCGTTTGGTCGCTACGACCGAAGAACAATCTATCCTTTGTATGCTTTCTATCGTTATTTGCGGCAGCAAAACCATGCTCACGTCATTGGATTGCACCCTTCGTATAGGGCTTCGTTCGATCAGAAAGTGATAGCCAAAGAGAAGAGACAGCTCGAGAAAAGATTGAACTACCCGTTGTCGTATAGTCGGCATCACTTCTTACGGATTCGTGTTCCAGAAACATATCAAATGTTGGATAAGATTGGGTTTAAGCGCGATTTTTCGATGGGTTACGCCGCTATGTATGGCTTCAGAGCTAGCACTTGCCATTCCTATCCGGTCTACGATATTGCACACGAACGGGTGTTGAAAATCAGAGTGCATCCAACACTTTTTATGGATGCCACCATGAATTTTTACCTTAAATTGAAGCCAGAAGAAGCTTTGAAAGTTGGAACTGAGTTGGTCGATAGCTGTCGGGCAGTACATGGTGAGTTTGTGATGCTTTGGCACAACAATTCGGTCAATAATCTCTATGAATGGAAGGGTTGGCAACCTATATTTGAGCAACTTTTATCTTATGCTACTCAGCCTTTATCTGTTGATAAGGAGTAATTCGTCGATGTATTCCCTCGAATTAGACAATCTGGGCACTTTGTGTTGACCACCCAGTTTCCCTTTACTTTTGAGCCAATCTACAAATAGATTATTATGTGCAACGACAATTTCTAAAGGAGTCAATGTTATGTCTTTGTAGCGTTTTGCCTCGTAGTCGGAGTTGATTTCCTGCAACGATTTATCAAGAATATTCGTAAACTCTTCCACCGAATTCGGTAATTTGTCAAACTCGATCAACCATTGGTGGTGTCCTTTGCTTTTGGTTGACATAAAGACGGGTGCAGCAGTGTATTCTCTGACGATTGCACCTGTTTGGGCGCAGGCAGTCATCAAACCTTTTTCGGCATTGTCTATCATCAGCTCTTCGCCAAAAGCATTGATGTGATGTTTGGTGCGACCAGTAATTCGTATTTTGTAAGGAGCTGTGGAGGTAAATGTGACTGTATCGCCTAGTTTATACCGCCAAAGCCCACTGTTTGTGGAGATCACGACTGCATAATTTTTACCCACTTCCACCTCCCAAAGCGGTACGATGTTCGGGTTTTCGTCTCCGTATTCGCTGAAAGGAATGAATTCGAAGAATATGCCATAGTCAATCATCAGCAACATTGCTGAATCGGTCAGGTCGTTTTGTGTGGCGAAAAATCCTTCGGAGGCGTTGTAGTTTTCGACGTAATGCATTTTGTCAGACGGAATCAACTCCTTGTATTGCTCGCGGTAAGGACGGAAACTGACGCCACCATGCAAGAAAAGTTCGAGATTCGGCCACACTTCGGTTAGATGCGTCTTTCCAGTCTTTTCGAGTACTCGTTTAATCATCACCAACATCCACGATGGCACGCCCGATAGGCTGCGAACATCTTGTTTGAACGTGGTTTCGACAATTCGTTCGAGTTTCGCTTCCCACTCGTCCATCAAAGCCACTTCGCGATCGGGCGTTCGAATCCAGTTGGTGTAGAAGGGATTGTTTTGAATCAAAATGGCTGATAAATCTCCAACAAACGTATTGTTGATGAGACTGCTGATCTTATGGCTCCCTCCCAAAATGAGGGATTTCCCTCCGAAAAGTTGTGACTCTGGATTGATTCGTGAGTAGAATGCTAAACAATCTTTAGCCCCTCGGTAATGGCAGTCGTGCAAAGACTCGTAGCTGACAGGTAGAAACTTGCTTTTGTCGTTCGTTGTTCCCGATGATTTTGCAAACCAGTCGATTTTTGTAGGCCAGATGAGGTTCTTTTCGCCATCCAGCATTCGTTTGACGTAGAGTTTTACCTCTTCGTAGGTTTGCGTGGGAACATTGTTTGCAAAATTGTTGTAATTCTTTATCGATCGGTAGTCGTAGTGTTTGCCCCATTCTGTGTCTTTCGCACTTTTGATGAGGTGTTGCAACTGTTTTTGCTGCGTTTCGGCAGGGTGTGCATACAGAGCCTCAATCTCCTTGAGTCTGTGTCCGAAAAACGAGAAAACCAGTTGAGTTAAATTCATACATGCTATCTAAGTTTACAAATTTAAACAAATATCGATTCCATCATATATAATAATGAAAGTTTGATGTGATATTTTTGTTACAAACGTACTAATTTTTGGTTACTGTATTAGTTTAGTTGTATAATAGGATTTAAAGTGATATTGATTTTTGTTATAAAAATGGGCTATTTATAATCATAATAATTTATTTCTGTCGTTTGTCTCGCTATATGGTATCAAAATGATATTTTTTAGGCGATATTAAAATGCTGTATTTTTATGTTTTAATATAATTGCGTATCTTTGCAAAATCAATAGGTGCAACGTCATTGTTGCAAATGTTTAACTAAAAAAGTTATTTTTATGGTAGAAGTAATTGGTGCAAATGCTGGACTCGTATGGGCAGTGTTGGATGCGCAAGGCGAATTGCCTTTGAAAGCTTTGAAAAAAGCTACCAAATTGAATGACAAAACAGTATGGGCTGCCATCGGTTGGTTGGCTCGCGAATCGAAAGTTTCGTTGGTTGAAACAGAAGACGATGTTTTGGTGTCGTTGAACGCTTAATTTAGATTAAGTCGATCGAATTTGAAGAGGTAATGTTTTTGACGTTGCCTCTTTTTTTGTGGAATAAAATCACAATCCCCTGAAATTCAATATATTTTGCGTATCTTTGCACCATCAACAAATGAAGATTGATCTTTTCCCTGATTTGTAATCCTTCCTCTTTACACCTCACTAAATTTTTTTCTTCGCATTAAATTCGATAAAATGTATCGAATCGCTGTTTGTGGCATTTTGTCGCAGATGGCTTATAATCAATAAATTAAAATATGTCATTTGAGAAATTAAATCTCGCTAAACCTCTATTAGAGGCTTTAGTGAAAAAAGGGTACACCGTGCCAACTCCTATTCAACAACAATCCATTCCACACATTCTTGACGGTAAAGATATTTTTGGCTGCGCACAGACTGGAACCGGTAAAACGGCGGCTTTCGCCCTTCCAATTTTGCAATTGATGGCTGCAAAACCTTCGAATCACCGCACCATTCGTGCTTTGATATTGGCACCAACGCGTGAATTAGCGTTGCAAATCAGCGAAAGTTTTGGTGAATATGGTCGTAATTCAGGTTTGCGCCACACTGTTATTTTCGGTGGAGTGAACCAGAATCCACAAATCAATACTGTCCGCAACGGAGTAGATATTCTGATTGCTACGCCTGGTCGTTTGCTCGATTTGATGCAGCAAAACGTAATCAAGTTGAATGCTATCGAATATTTCGTGCTCGACGAAGCCGATCGTATGCTCGATATGGGTTTTATCCGCGATATTAACCGCATCATTGCTAAATTACCAACTCGCCGTCAGACGTTGTTCTTTTCGGCCACTGTTTCGCCCGAAATTAAGAAACTGTCGCAAACTATTCTTTCGAATCCCGTACATGTATCGGTTACGCCGGTATCATCTACATCGGAATTGGTGTCGCAATCGGTCTATTATGTGAGTAAAGAGAACAAACGTGCGCTTTTGAAACACGTCATTGACAATAATGACATTGCACACGCATTGGTTTTTACGCGCACTAAACACGGAGCAGACAAAGTTGCAAAAGAGTTGTCGCGAGGTGGTATTCAAGCAGAAGCCATCCACGGTAACAAGTCGCAAAATGCGCGAGAAAGAGCATTGAAGGGTTTCAAAGATCGTACTATTCGCGTGTTGGTAGCTACTGATATTGCTTCTCGTGGCATCGATGTCGATAAGTTAAGTCATGTGATCAATTTCGAAATACCTGAAGTAGCAGAAACGTATGTGCACCGCATTGGCCGCACAGGTCGCGCAGGCTCCGAAGGGGTGGCACTGTCGTTCTGTTCGGGAGAAGAAGTGGCGTATATGAAAAGTATTACCAAGCTGATAAACAAACGTATAGATGTGGTGAAAGCACATCCATTTGTGTAAATGTGAAATTTGCAAGTATAAACATTGTTAAATTAAGGGGGAGTTGTTAAACAGTTCTCCCTTTTTTGCATCTTATAGAATATAAATTAGATTTACTGTTTATTGAAATTAAATAATTTTGAGCTATGGAAACGAACAAATGGAGAAGTGGAATTATTATTCCAATGTTTTTGTTGATTCTTTCGGGATGTGCAATGCCTCTTGAAAGCGCGTCAAATCGTCAATCAGTAGTCGTGTATGAAAATCCTGCGTGGGCCCCTGCCTATCATCCAGGTGTGAGGTATTATTATTTCCCCGATTTGGAGATGTATTATGATTTATCGAATCGCGATTTTATCTATTTAAGCGACGGACAATGGCTTTTCTCCAATACATTACCTCCATTTTATGCGGATTATAACTTGTATAATGGATTTGTGGTAAGTTTAAATGTTCGTGTTTTTCAACCTTGGAGACATCACCAATACTATGTTTCGAACTATCCACGCTACTATTATCGCAACTTTTATAGCAGAGAAACGCACAGAGTCAGAGGATTTAGTGAAAATGAACGTCATCCGATTTACTACCAAAACGACAATGGTCGCCGATCTGATGGAAACAATCGCGGTTCAAATTACGGCGTAGGACGCGACGATCACCGCACAAGTACTTACAATCGTGATAACGAAGGTGGTCGC
>JBAXGL010000186.1:0-5331 GCA_037139375.1 Bacteroidales bacterium
CAGCGAATGCTCCCGCAAACCGCCAATGCCCATAGCCTCGGTCGTTAGGGGCAAGTGCAGAAAAAAAATTGCGAAGTAGAACTTTTTACAGTTTTTAGGTTGAAAATTTGCTTTTGCGGTGAAAAAACTCTATTTTTACCGCAAATTATGCAGTGAAAAAGAATTATGTATATACACGAAAGAGAAAATTGGTACAATTTCGTTTGGGATAACGAAAAGATTTTACCAATATTAGCCTCAGTAAGACATTTACAAGGCAGATTGCTCGGACATATGGAAAGATTGGGTTTCGACTTAATCGAGCGTGCGACATTAGAGTCTCTAATTTTGGACGTTATTGATACGTCTAAAATCGAAGGTGAATTTCTTAACCCTGAACTTGTTCGCTCGTCCATTGCACGGAAATTAGGTATTGAAGGAGCCGAATTTGTATCTACACCACGAAATATTGAGGGCGTTGTTGATGTTCTTTTAGATGCAACTCAGAATTATGATAAATCACTTTCTGACGAACGACTTTTTGGCTGGCACAATTCACTATTCCAGTCAGGCTTCAGCGGACATGTAAAAATTGATGTCGGACGTTTTCGATCGGCAGGAATGAAAGTCATTTCCGGAGCATTTGGCAGAGAGAAAGTTCATTTTGAGGCCCCATCGACTGAAAGAGTTCCACAGGAAATGGACATATTTCTGAATTGGCTGAATAAGAAGAATCAGATGGATTTAGTTTTGAAATCAGCTATTTCACATTTCTGGTTTGTTACGATTCACCCCTTTGATGATGGCAACGGACGACTTGCCCGGGCAATTATGGATATGCTTTTAGCTCGAAGTGAAGGAAGTAAAATAAGATTTTACAGTATGTCCAACCAGTTTTTCAAGGAACATAAACATTATAACGAAATTATTGAAAAAACGCAGAAAGGAACAAGCGACATTACAACTTATTTGCTATGGTTTTTAGACTGTTTCGAGAGAGCGTTACTTGCTAGTGAAAAGAATTTGGAGATTATTCTTGACAAATCACATTTTTGGGAAAAGCATAAATTCACTTCTATAAACGAGAGACAACGAAAAACAATTAATTATTTATACGACAATTATGATAAGGAAGTTGGATTTTTACGAACTTCAACCTATGCAAAATTGACTGATTGTTCAACTGATACAGCTTTGCGTGATTTACAGGACTTAGTTGAAAAAGAAATCTTGAAATCGGAAGACACTGGAAAGAAAACCAATTATCTGATTGTTAGTCCGAAGAATTTGAGAATTCCGAAGATATCAACAACTTAATATCAACAAGCACCTAGCCCCTAACACACGCCTATGTTCATTGGCGGTTGACGTGCATTCCGCAGGTTTTGCTCCCGCATTCACTTCACTCAGCATTGAGATAAATCAAACAAATACGATTGCCAGATGGATATTCAACTAAACCATGTCGACCACGAAACATCGCCATATAATCTAGGGTTTGTGCTGAGTGGTGGTGGAGCAAAAGGCTTTGCACACATCGGTGCCATGAAATCGCTTGCCGAACACGGTTTGCGACCCGACATCATCTCAGGAGTGAGTGCAGGAGCTATATTGGGCGCATTCTTCTGCGATGGATACGAGGCAGACGAAGTGCTTGAGATTTGCTCCAAAGAGAAATTCACCACACTGGCAGAGTTCACCATTCCCAAATCGGGAATACTTACACTGAACGGATTGAAACGCTTTCTGAAGAAAAACCTCCGTGCCAAAACATTCGAAGAGTTGAAAACGCCATTGGTAGTGACGGCAACCGATTTCGATTTGTGCCAAACGGTGCATTTCGATAGTGGCAATCTGGCAGATGCTATTTGTGCTTCATCATCTATTCCTGTGGTTTTTAGTCCGTGGGAGATGAATGGCAAGAGCTTTGTCGATGGTGGCGTATTGAGCAATTTACCCGTACTTCCTATTCGTCAGATGTGTCGACACATCATAGGCATCAATGCCACCGGTCATCTCGGACCCGACTACAAAAAAACATTGATGGGCGTTTCCGAACGAGCATTCCGTCTGATGATGAAAGCAAACACCTACATCGAGCGCAACCTATGCGACATATGCATCGAATCGGAAGAAGAAAAATATTATAGCATTTTCAATATCGAAAACATCAGAGAGATTAGCCAACTCGGATACAATGCATCGCACAAGACCTTGAAAGACGTAGACGTAAAGCGTATTTCTCGCTGATTAGCATAACCTAAAATTTCATTTATCTGCAATAACTTATCAACGACATTTAAATCGCTAGTCCCAACGGGGTCAAACACAAATACCAGACTATCGAAAAGCTGCCGATCATAGATTCCGACAAGCGGAAGTGAGTAGCCCATCCACAAATAAACTGCAATCTTCAACAATATGGCGGATTCTATTCTAAATAACGCCCCTTTAACTGCTTCAGCAGAAAATAATTTAAAACTTATTGCTATCTTGGAGGCGGCTTTTGAAAGCCATTCAGAAAATCGGATGACTTATTGGTGATGGATACAGATGCCATCGTGATAATAAGTCATCGTATTTTATACTGTGCTTACATCATATTTCAATATTGAATGAAACAAAAACCCATCATTTATCAACTCGTCAATAGACTTTTTGGCAACACCAATCCAACGTGTAAATTCAACGGAACAATAGAGGAAAATGGTTGTGGCAAGTTCGCTGCCATCACCCCCAAAGCCATCAAAGAGATAAAAGCACTCGGTTGCACTCACATTTGGTACACGGGCATCATCGAGCACGCCACTGGCACAAACTATTCGGCATTTGGCATAGCAAAAGACAACCCCAACGTAGTGAAAGGAAACGCAGGGTCTCCTTATGCCATCAAAGACTATTACGATGTAAATCCTGATTTAGCAACCGATGTCACACACCGGATGAAAGAGTTCGAAGCGTTGGTGAAACGAACTCACAAAGAAGAGGTAAAAGTGATAATCGACTTTGTGCCAAACCACGTAGCGCGACAATACAAATCGGATGCTAAGCCCAAGAAAGTGGCAGACTTTGGTGAGAACGACAATATAAATGTGCATTTCGACCCACAAAACAACTTTTACTACATCCCCAACGAAGCATTTAATCCTCAGATTCCTATACAATTTGATCAAGAGCCTTATTCAGAATTCCCAGCAAGAGCAACAGGCAACGATTGCCTGCACTCAAATCCCACAGTGCATGATTGGTACGAAACCATTAAGCTCAACTACGGTATAGACTATTCGAACAGAGGACAACGCTGTTTCAATCCAATACCAAGCACATGGATAAAGATGAAAGACATTCTCCTCTTTTGGGCAAAAAAAGGTATTGATGGCTTCCGGTGCGATATGGCAGAAATGGTGCCAGTGGAGTTTTGGGGTTGGGTGATTCCACAAATCAAAGCAAAACATCCCGAAATCTTATTCATTGCAGAGGTTTACAACCCGAACGAATACCGTAATTATATTTTTCAAGGTAAGTTCGATTACCTCTACGACAAAGTCGGTCTGTATGATGCCTTGAAGATTGTGACCAAAGGGCACGTATCAGCATCTGTCATCACTGGCTGTTGGCAATCGTTAGGCGGCATAGAATCGCGTATGCTCAACTTTCTCGAAAATCACGACGAACAGCGTGTGGCATCCGAATATTTTGCGGGCGATCCATTCAAAGCTATTCCATCGCTGATTGTTTCGGCCACTATTGGCACAGCACCTTTTATGCTCTATTTTGGTCAAGAGTTGGGCGAAAAAGGGATGGATTACGAAGGATTCAGTGGACGCGATGGACGCACCACCATTTTCGACTATTGGAGTCCGTCGACGTTGCGCCATTGGTATAACGATGGGAAGTGCAACCTTGCCAAACTCACAAAAGAAGAGAAAGATCTTCGGAAAATATACAATAAAATAATGCTTTTGTGCAACGAAGAAGCGGCGATTCGCGAAGGTGAGTTTTTCGATTTAATGTATGCCAACTACAACAATCCAGCCTTCAATCCCGAACGCCAATATGCTTATCTTCGCAAACACGGTGACGATTTGATACTTGTAGTCGTGAATTTTGGCACTAATGATATTGACATAAACATAAACATACCGCAACACGCCTTCCAATATTTCAAAATGGTAGCAAAGAAAAATTGTGAATTTACAGACTTGCTTACGAGCAAAAGTATCAAAAGAGAATTCAGTGCAAATATTCCGTTTCGGATGCAATTAAAAGCCCACTCTGGTGCAATTTTGAAAGCTTCTTTCTTAGAATAGTAATAAACTGAAATATTTATGCCTTTAAATAAGGCAATAACGAAGAGAAATATATAATTTTGCACAATCTTAAAACCAACCTCTATTCTAAACAGATGGATCAAAGCCCTCCTTTCAAGATTTTTTCGGGAACAAACTCCCAGTATTTAGCGACAAAAATTTGCGATAGCATCGGTTGTGAATTAGGTAAAATGAACATCACCTATTTTGCAGATGGTGAATTTGGTGTTTCATTTGAAGAGTCAATCAGAGGATCACACGTTTTTTTGATTCAATCTACCTTTCCGAGTTCTGACAATCTAATGGAACTTTTGTTGATGATTGATGCAGCCAAACGAGCTTCTGCCAAATCGATTGTGGCAGTTATCCCTTACTTTGGATGGGCACGTCAAGATCGTAAAGACAAACCACGTGTATCTATCGGAGCCAAACTAATTGCCGATTTATTGAGTGTGGCAGGCATTCACCGTTTAATCACGATGGATTTGCATGCCGATCAAATTCAAGGATTCTTCAACGTGCCTGTAGATCACTTGTACGCTTCGTCGGTGTTCCTGCCCTACATCGAATCGCTTCAATTGGATAATCTCGTATTTGCGTCGCCTGACGTAGGAGGTTCAAAACGGGTTAATTCTTACGCGAAGTTTTTCGGAGTGCCCATGGTAATCTGCCACAAAACTAGGTCGAAAGCCAATGAGATTGATCAAATGACAATCATTGGAGATGTGAATGGCAAAAATGTGATTTTAGTAGACGACATGGTTGATACAGCAGGCACTATTACGAAAGCTGCAAACCTTATGCTACATTCAGGTGCAAAATCTGTAAGAGCGATTGCCAGTCATGCTGTGATGTCTGATCCTGCTACTCAACGCGTATGCGACTCAGACCTGACCGAAATGATTATGACTGATACTATACCATTCAAAAAGAATTGTTCGAAAGTAAATATTCTTACTGTTTCTAACTTAATAGGTCAAACTATAACAAGAGTAATTGATAATGAATCAATCAGTTCTCAATTCCTTTTAAAGTAAAGTAC
>JBAXGL010000187.1:0-5317 GCA_037139375.1 Bacteroidales bacterium
AATCGGCAAATATGAGTAGATTCTTTACCACACTTGCTACCGTGAAAGCACGCCGCGGACTACAACTTTCAGACGAAGAAAAACGGGCTTGTGAAACAATTTTGACTTTTGAGGTGTAAATTTTAAATTTCAAACGAGGAATTATAAATCGTGTAAGCGAAGTGTTTGCAGTAATCGATTGGCAAAAATTGCCGAAAAGGCGGATTATCGAAAATCCGCCTTTTCTATATCATTATTCTACCGTGCCATAAACTTTTATAAACGTGAAGTTTACAACTTCAAAAACATTCACAGATGATACATATTGGGAAGCGGAACTGTTTAAACAAAAGCACAAGTTACGCTGCGCTAAACTTGCGCTAGGATGGTACCAATTATAGTACTTAAACGCTTTTGTAACACTACAATTTTATCTTAAATGACAGTCCTCCAACTTTTACGATGTAAATACCTACTGGCAAATTATTCAGAGATAAAGCATTTGATGATGAAATATTTGAGCTATTAACGCGACATCCTGTTGTAGTATATATGTCAACTCTTTGGTTCTCGTTAATCCCTTTCACGTAAAGATTCTTTTGAGAAACATATACACTGATGTTTTCTGAATTTATTTTGGTTACGCCTACCGTATTCGAAGAATTACGTGGATCTGCTGTAACAATTTCAAAATCATTTCCAATGTTTTGAGTATATTGATACCTTCCACTCACAAACTTACGCCTTACAGCTGTTGTACTTGTTGTATTAGCAGCCATTACGCTTCCCCAAATGGGGACTGCCGTAGTGCCATAAGGCACATAATCACCAAAGTTCGCATTATTAATGATTTCTTCAATTAATGGAGGATTAGACAATGTGAATGCTGCATTGCTTTTCAATAAAATGATTTTACCAGCCGTACCACCTAAGGTGAGTGTGCAAGTTCCATCAAAAGGCATCGGCCAAGCAGCCTGAGTAGTACCCGTGCCATCTGCACATTTCAGAGAAAAATAGCTGCCTGCTTTGATAATTGTATTTGCAGGGAATTCATATTTTGCATTTGTCAAATTTGAGGTAGCAGACAAATAATATACAACCCAACCTCCAATATTTATATCTGAACTTGTAGTGTTAATCAATTCTATAAAGTCCGATTTATAAGTTGCTCCACTATTGCCACCGCCACCATAGACTTGTGTAATGAGAACAGGCGGTTGTTGAAAGAATTCTTGAATTGTAATTTCCAAAGCATAAGTACCAGTAAGACCAGGATAATATGGCATAACATTGAAAGTTACGTCACCACCATTATCTACATTTATAGTGTCACTTAGAGAATCATAAGCACGATTCAAATTGACACCATTAACACTTATATTATAAGCAACATCACAAGTGTACGAAGTGCCATCCGTGCTTTTGTTAGAATCCTGAGCTTTTGCAATAATAGAATAGTTTTTGCCTGTTGGTAGATGAATCTTGTAATAATCCACATCACCATCATGAATGGTTGCATTTGTAGTTTTTATCATTGATTTTCCTCCAACAATACTGACAGGTAAAACGAATGCAGAATCAGCCGTATTATTAGGCTCATAGCTATCCTTTGGAACTGGAGCTGCCTGTATGATTACCTTTATTGGATTGGGATTTGTTGTAGCCCCTACAATATGTGGATTTGGTGTGTCTGTATAAATAGCAATCATGTAGTAAGTACCTGGCTTTAAGTCTTTCGAACTAAATGAAACATATACTGATTTATAGCTCCCATTGGCATTTAGCGAAAGATTATCATAGCTGCCTAAGAAAGCAACATATTTACCAGTAAACATATCGTAGAGAAATAGACCCACAGAGCCAGTATATACTGTTGAAGCCGTATTTTGGACTACAAAATAAATATCAGTAGATGCACCTTGTACTATTACAGGTGTGTTGTTGATTGTGTTGCCTGAGCCAAAGAAATAACTAGAATACAACTCAATTGGTGCAGAGTATGTTACAGAAATAGGAGTTTTATTGACATAATTGCCATCTCCAACGATACGCCACATCGTAGATCCTGTGGGAGCATAATACAACTGTAGAAAGTAATTTCCATTATACATTGATGCTCTTGGTGGTATATTTGCAGAAATATTATTGATATAATGGGATGTTGCACTTAATATTTTGTTTGGTATAACCGCTGCCGTATCAATTAGAGTTCCATCGCTATTGAGTATGGCTATATAATAATCTCCAGAGAAAGGTGTAGCTCCATAATTACCAACATTAAATGTCGCGGTTATTGCTTCGCCATATTTTATCGAACTTTTACTGATACTTAATGGAGAGTAGAGTCGTAGATCGTAATTGATATTATTAGGGTTAGGTGTAATTCCAACAATAGCTGCTTGTGTAAGTACAAACTCTTGACGACGAAGAAAATTCCAAGGGTTGATAGAGAAGTAACCATCATTATTAAACCCACCCCATCCCCAATTGAAGTGAAAATAGCCATCTGTATCATATCCATCACAAACAAATGCATGACTCCCTACATTAGTTTTGTAACTTTGACCTGTATACAAAATTGGTCTTTTATTATCTAATTCATTCATCAATATATTCACCCAACTAGTATTTGAATAATTGTCGTATTTTATGCCACTTAGAGTATTTAAATATCCGAAATAAGTTTTTAAGGCATATTCAGCACTACTCATGCCGTTACTTAAACCATTCGATTCTAATACCCAAGCAGCACTTGAGTTCACACCATATTTCATATCAACACTTACACCACAATGATACATTAGTGTTGCAACTGCACTTTTTGAAGTAGAAGAACTGGAGGCATCTAAAGTATTTGGCATTGCACCCCAATTATAAATCGTACTTCCAAAAAAAGCAGATTGTGTGCCATATTTATAATCATTATAATAATGATTGCCAACTCCTTGATTCGGATAGCTCCAATATTTCATAATTTGTGCCATTGCAGTTGCAACACAACCTGTTATTGATCTTTGGCCACTATTATCAATTGGGCACAAATCATTGTAATACGGCTTTTGATCCCATTGGGTTGTTATAAGCGGAGCAACAGCAGAAGTTGACCTTGTAGTTACAGAAATTCCATTTGTTCTCCATTCCGGAGCTTTAGCGATTTGGGATGTAGTATCTTTTCTTATTTGCTCAATTTGCTCAGCATATCCTTTCATCCAATATACAAAGTTAATTGGCAGATTGGTATCTGACAGCCCGTTTGTTGTGGAATATCCTAAGATCGGCTTACAGCGGTCATCTCCCGATACAATTACAAAATTATTATTGGCATCATTAGTAAAGATATAATAAGCTGGATTCTCTTGATTTGCAGTAGAAGATAAGGCACTACTTTTCATTCGTGCACCGTTTAAGAGTTTAAGTTTAGTCATCTGCTTGCCCGCACCAATCTTACTTGCCAAGAAATTAGTGGCTACGGATTGAGCTGTTTCTAACGAAACATTCTCTGCAAAGCAAAAATGCGATGTGGCTATTACGACCAACATTAGTGTGAATAATCTTTTCATATTAAACAATAATTAATGGATTTATAAATCTATATAAACAAGAAGCGTGGGACATTCAACTATATCACGTTTCCAAGGTACGACCAAGCACCCAAACAAATAGATAAGTTAAAGCCCACGCCATTTGCGTGAGCGTTTACTAACTTATTCTTATTTGTTTCTAATAGTTTGGTCGTTTTAGGAAACAAGAATAAAAGCTAACGCTTTTTCCGTATTTTATTTTCAAATGTTTTGGCTATCTCGATAACCTCCACAAAAATAATAATTTGTTTTAAAATGCAAATAGATTATAAAGAATATTTTGAAATATTTTTTCAATCATTTGTTTTTGAATTGAATTTCGTGGTGTTTCGTAAAAATACAACTCTTGGTTAGGCTTATACTCTACCTAAATCGTTTATATTTTAAAAGTTCCTGATTTTATTTAAATTTGCAAAGCGGAGCTTTGCTTTTAGCACGAAAAAAGGAGAACTTTTGCACTAAACGCCCGCGCTAAGGTTTGTTGCGATTCGCCTAACCAGAGGAGTGCAAACCGTCAAACAAGTGTTCAATTTTATTCAATAAAGTTTACGACTTATGTAGTTGATTAACCCTTGTAAGTTTTGCAAGTGAGACTCTGTAAACAAAATTATTAATTATATCATCATCCATTCCTTGCACCATAAAATTAAGTAATGCCCCGCCGTTGGAGGAAATTGAAATAATATGTTTACGTGCAAACCACCAAATAGCAAAAAAAATTCCGCCTATTACTACACCACTAACCATAGCTTGTCCCCCTCCATTTGTTGCTGAATAAAAGCCAACAAGAACACAGATTGCTCCAATTATTAGCAAAAAAATATTGCTCTTGTATTTTGTTTCTATCGAACTAATATCCTCCAGAAAAATACTAATAGAAAAGGATTGTCCCCATACACTTTCAGTCATTAGAATCCGGTAATTTGTCAAAATGACTTTGTCACCATTTGAACTTAGAAGTCTGTCTTCGTTTGGTAGAAGTTTCATGTGTAATTAGATTTTATTTTCAGCCTACTCTATTCGGTTTTCGGCTTCTCCGTCATTTGTATAATTGTCTGCAATTTTGTTTTTTATAGCCCTATTCAATTACCAAGATTCGTTTGGCAGCCAAAACTTAAAGAAGTATACTATTTTTTTCAAATATACTAAATATCTCAAAACAATCAAATAGAATTTAAATATTGCTATTCATTTAGAGTTTAATAATTAGTAAATGATAAAAAACACGTCATTTTTTTTTAGAAACTTAACCTCTCATTCCTATTTATACTTGAGCAGTTTGAATCATTCGTAACCCAAAACTGTTCTGACACATTAAGTTTCGATATTTGTTTAGTATAAATGAAGTCTGTCAATACAACTGTGTACTTTGGAGATACATCGTAACCCTACAACACTAAATATTTGAGTATTGGAGACGTGTTGCAATAAATGCAACATATAATCGCTAAGGAGAATGGTTCGGAAGTGTTCTTACAGTTGTTTATTTTGGTCTTTTTTCTCCTCAATGCCAGTCACAATAGAAGAATATAACAATAGAAAAGATGCAATAGAAAGGGAAAGAATCCACTCCGTTTGGTGTGTTTTCACTTTAAACATCAAATAAGAAGTAACGACCAGCAATATGGAAGCAATTATCTCGAAGCGATGCAAACGACGAATGCGAAAATTAGTACCAGTGTATGGCGTTGACAAAAAATATGAAGCTATGCCTGCCGATCCGAATGCAAAAAGATAGGGCGAATACTCCCATTTTG
>JBAXGL010000188.1:0-5300 GCA_037139375.1 Bacteroidales bacterium
GTTTAGAAGGATTGGTGATTGGTCACGTTTTGACTTGTGAAAATCATCCAAACTCAGACCATTTGCACACCACGACCGTAGATTTAGGCACGAGTGAACCTCAACAAATCGTTTGTGGAGCTCCCAATGTAGCTACGGGACAGAAAGTCGTTGTGGCAACTATCGGCACTACACTCTACAATGGTGACGAAGCTTTTACCATCAAAAAATCAAAAATCCGTGGAGTAGAATCAAACGGAATGATATGTGCAGAAGACGAAATCGGTATTGGAACTAGTCACGACGGAATTATCGTATTGCCAGCAGATGCTCCAGTTGGAACTCTTGCTGCAGAATATTATAACGTGAAATCAGATTACGTGCTCGAAGTAGATATTACTCCAAACCGTGTGGATGCAGCGTCACATTTTGGCATAGCGCGCGATTTAGCCGCCTATTTGGCACAAAATGCAGTGGCAACTCCTCTTCAAAAACCTTCAGTGGATGCTTTTACAACTAAAGCTGACCCCTCAGCCGTTTCAGTGATATTAGAAAACTCCGAGGCTTGCCCTCGCTATTCGGGTGTTACTATCAAAAACGTAACGGTTAAAGAGAGCCCAGAGTGGATGCAAAACCGCTTGAAAGCCATTGGATTGCGCCCGATCAACAACATTGTCGATATCACCAACTACGTGTTGCACGAATTTGGCCACCCAATGCATTGCTTCGATTTGAAGGAAATTACAGGCAATCAGGTGATTGTGAAAACAGTAGCAAAAGATACCGCTTTCGTCACTCTCGACGAAGTAGAACGCAAACTGGCTGACACTGATTTGATGATTTGCAACGCCAACGAAGGCATGTGCATCGCTGGTGTTTTCGGTGGGTTGAAATCGGGTGTTACCGAATCTACAACAGATGTTTTCTTAGAAAGTGCTTATTTCAGCCCAATGTGGGTACGTAAAACCGCTCGCCGCCACGGGTTGAATACTGACTCTTCGTTTCGTTTCGAGCGTGGAGCAGACCCCAACAATACACTTTATGTATTGAAAAGAGCAGCCTTGTTGATTCAAGAACTGGCAGGTGGCGAAATAGTTGGGGAAGTGGTGGACATCTACCCTACTCCAATCGAAAAAGCAACCGTTGAACTTGCTTTTAATAAAGTGAATAGTTTGATTGGTAAAGCTATTCCAACCGAAACGGTTAAAAATATTTTGCAAACGCTCGAAATCGAAATTCTAAACGAATCAGAAACAGGTTTGACCGTTTCTATTCCGACTTATCGCGTGGACGTTCTGCGTGATGTGGATGTAATTGAAGATATTCTTCGTATTTATGGTTACAACAACGTTGAAATCAACGAGCAAGTAAGTGCCACATTATCGTACAAAACCGATACCGACAGAAGCCACAAAATGCAAAACCTCGTGGCTGAGCAATTGGTAGGCAGTGGCTTTCACGAAATATTGAATAATTCGCTCACTAAATCAGCCTATTACAACGACCTGGTGACATATCCGGTTGTTAATTGTGTAAACATGTTGAACCCACTGAGTCAAGATTTGAACATAATGCGTCAGACATTGCTGTTTGGTGGATTAGAAAGCGTTGCATACAACCGAAACCGTAGAAATAGCGACCTTGCATTCTTCGAATTTGGGAATTGTTACCAATTCAATGAAGAGAAAAAGAGTGAAGAGCAAATCTTAGCAGCATACAGCGAAAGCCAACACATCGGATTGTGGCTTTGTGGCAACAAAGTGAGCAACTCGTGGGCACACACCAACGAAGAAACCACTGTTTTTCAGTTGAAATCGTATGTCGAAAACATCTTCATCCGTTTAGGAGTACAGTCAGGTCGATTGTCAGAAACTCAAGTGAGTGACGATATATTTACAACAGCGTTGAACTACCACACCAAAGGAGGCAAACTTATTGCTAGTGCTGGAATCGTCAACCGTCGCATATTGAAAGCCTTCGATATCGACACGCCGGTATTCTACGCCGATATCAATTGGACGTTGCTGATGAAAGAAGTGCGCAATAGTAAAGTAAGCTACAGTGAAATCTCGAAATTCCCTTCTGTGAAGCGTGATTTAGCACTTTTAGTTGACAAAGATGTTTCGTTTGCCGAGATTCAGAAGATAGCATTAGAAAGTGAACGGAAATTGCTAAAAAGCGTAGAACTATTCGACGTTTATGAAGGTAAAAATCTCGATACCGGTAAAAAATCGTACGCAGTTAGCTTCCTTATTCTTGATGAAACAAAAACATTGGCAGACAAGCAGATTGAAGCCATCATGGCAAAAATTCAATCGAACTTGGAACAAAAATTGGGAGCGAAATTGAGATAACTAGTTTTACGTAAGACGGTTACAAATATATTTAAATTCATAATAACTTGAGTGATTTAGTTTCATATAACTTCCTCACTCCTTTAACTTCTATAACTTCTAAAAAAATGGGAAGAGCATTTGAATACCGCAAAGCCAGAAAAATGAAACGTTGGGGCAACATGGCCCGTACATTTACCAAATTAGGAAAAGAGATCGCAATGTGTGTTAAATCAGGAGGTCCCGATCCAGATGGAAACCCACGCCTACGTGTTTTAATACAAAATGCAAAAGCGGCAAATATGCCAAAAGAAAACGTGGAGCGCGCTATCAAAAAAGCAAGTTCTAAAGACGAAGCCGACTACAAAGAAATGGTGTATGAGGGTTATGGTCCGAACGGAATTGCGATTTTGATCGAAACTGCTACCGACAATACCACTCGTACTGTTGCAAACGTGCGCAGCTTCTTGAATCACTCAGGTGGCTCTTTGGGAACATCGGGTAGCCTTTCGTTCCTTTTCGACCGCAAGAGCATCTTCAAAGTTTTACCTAAAGCTGGCGTATCACTCGAAGATCTCGAATTTGAAATGATAGACTTCGGTGCTGACGAATTAGTCGAAGAAGAGAACGAAATCACCATCTACGGCGAGTTTGAGTCGTTCAATTCTATTCAGAAATACCTCGAAGAGGCAGCTTTCGAAATTGTAAGTGCCGAGTTTGTACGCATTCCGAACGACGTAAAAGAGTTAAACAAAGAGCAGCGAGCGCAAGTTTATAAACTGATCGACAAACTCGAAGACGACGAAGATGTGCAAAACGTCTATCACAATATGAAAGAAGAGGAAGAAGACGGCGACGACGAGTCGTAATCTATTTTTTCAAAACCTCAGACTTAAAGAGAGCATATCATTTGTCGCTCCAACTAGGCGAAATTCACTATTATACAAAATTTAAAGTATTGGTATTCAAACACTTGAAAAATATCGTGGTAGTGTAGATAAAAACTCAATTTCATTTTTGTCTTGAACTGTAAAATGGACAATTCAATCACATCATGAAGCCATTCTAGACTTCTTTGAAAACAGAAATATAAATGTAGTGCTGAATCATTAAATGGTAAAATATAAGCTTTCAGGTTAGTAAGTGATGTCAGATTCTTTCTTCTCAGATTTACAAAATCTAGGTAATTATGTCAAAAATGATTGATAGAGTTTCGAAGAATAATTATAGCTTAAGAGCGAAAACTAAGAGGAAGTGAGCCCTGCAGAAGCGCAACACAATAGCAATTGTTTTAAGAACTAATAAAATTGGAAGAGTTAAACGGCTCCTCCTTTTTCATTTCTGAAGTTCAAATATCGCTAACAGGGACTCGTGTGAATTTATTTGATATTGTTTTGGAAGAATAGAACTCGTTTTATGTAATTCTGAACATTAACTGAGCATTTTCGGTTATATTCACAGACCTCATGATCGCAAGACTAAATTAACAATTTAAATTCAAAGCGTATGGTTTTTCGCGTTTTCTATACCATGATTACTTTTATCGTCATTTTTAATGGAATCACCGATTTCTATTTTTACAAACGGGCGATTTGTCGGTTCACTTCACATAAACTCATTCGTCAAATTCATTTTGGGTTAAGCGCATTTTTTGTTTTTCTGAATATTTGGCTTGCATTTGAGTTCACAAGTCCTACTGCTGATCCGACTTCGAATATTTATATTTGGTCAATATTGGTATACTTTATCTTCTACTTGCCCAAATTGGTCTTTATGTTAGTTACGCTGCCTGAACTGATATTCAAAAGAGTGAAATTTTTCTCCATAATTGGAGCATTTTTGGGCATATTAGTGGCGTTTGTTTTGATTTGGGGAGCTGCTTTCGGGCGATTCGATTTTGTAACTCGCTCTGTTGCCATTCATTCTACGAAAATCCCTGAAAGCTTTAACAACTACAAAATTGTACAGTTCTCTGATACTCATTTGGGTAACTTTGGGCATTCTGATCGAATTATTGACGAACTTGTGGCGCGGATAAATACTCTTCACCCCGATTTAATTGTTTTCACTGGCGATTTGGTCAACACCAAAGCTAACGAAATAGACCGTTTCAAACATACTTTGCAAAAGCTGAAAGCAAAAGACGGTATATATTCCATAATGGGAAACCACGATTATGGCGACTATGTTTATTGGAAAACTGATTCAGATTACACGAAAAATCGTTCAGATTTAAACCGTAAACAGGCTGAATTAGAATGGAAACTAATGCTCAATGAATCGATCTACCTTCACAAACAGAAGGACAGTATTGCACTTATTGCAGTGGAAAACTGGGGCGAACCACCTTTCCATCAATACGGAAATCTCGATAAAGCGATGAAGGGTGTCCACGACCATGGATTCAGAATTCTTCTATCTCATAATCCCGAACATTGGCGATTGGTTGTTGAACCTAAATATAATATTGACCTAACTTTATCGGGACATACACATGCATGGCAAATGGCAATTAAATTGGGATCTGAACGATATTCACCTGCAGTATTGAAATATAAAAACTGGGGTGGATTGTTTCAGAAAAATGGAAAGAGCCTTTATGTGAACGAAGGCATAGGATATGTATTATATCCGATGCGTTTTGGTACTGGTCCCGAAATAACAGTTATCTCATTGAAAAAAGATTGACATATGCTTTATATTTTAATTATTTCAACTTACTAAAATCCGCTTAAACAATATAGTCTAAGCGGATTTTAAAATAGACAAAAGCCAAGTTGTTATGGGTATAGAAAAAGAATCACTTCTTCCCAAACTCCTCATCTACTTTTAATAAAGCAACCACGAGAAAAGTAAATGCCGAACAGGCAAGCACCCACAAAAAAAAATGCTCGTAACCCAGTTGTTTCTCGAGCTTCCCTCCTATCCAGTTTGCTAACGACACCCCTAATGCCATTATTCCAGTGCTGATAGCATAATGCGAAGTTT
>JBAXGL010000189.1:0-5296 GCA_037139375.1 Bacteroidales bacterium
AGTCTTTCAAGTGTTTCTGCGTTCATTCCTTCAGCGATAACCACGACATCAAAACGGTCTTTCGGATAGTCCTGTTTCAGGCAAGCATCAACACAATCCAATATTACCCCATCTTCTTTAAAAGCAGGAATCAGAATTAAAAAACTATGTGGCGTTTCAGATGTTGGCTCTGGCTCAGGTTTTCGATACACAGAAGCAAATGCAAAAAATGCCAAATAACAAACAGGAACACCAAACAAAATAAACAGCAAAAAATCAACAACGCTAATCACCATAAGTCAATACCATTTTCATTCCGTGAAAAACTCCTTTTAATGTTGCAAATAATAAAGCAAAACGCCCTTTTATTAAACAAACAAAACTATTCTTAGCCAAAGATATTAAAATTTGATAACAAATTGCAATAAAAGCAGAAAATCCTTTCAAATTTCTTCGTACGAAGAAAAGTCTATTTCTTGTAAGATAATACTGCTTCAATGGGCTCATTCTTCCTGTAGCGGCACTTTCTTTGTGAAAGATATGAGATCTTGGTTCATACCAGATAGAAAATCCAGCCTCTTTGATACGCTCACTCCAATCTAACTCTTCATAATAAAGGAAGTAACATTCAGGCATCAGTCCTGATTTTTCGACAACAGACTTACGCGTAAGCATTGCTGCACCCATAGCATAAGGGATTGAAATCGCTGTTTGATGCTGACCGTTGTCTTTCTCATTAAATCCAATCATATTGTTTCGTAAAGTAACTGGATGAAGTGTTGTATATCCTGCAAATTGAATGGTATCTGGAGCATATTCAAAAAGAATTTTCGGGCAAACCATGCCAATCCCAGGATCACTATCCAATCGCTCAACAAGAGGTATCCAAAACTTATCCGAAAACGTGGTATCGTTATTTATGAAAAGCAAATAATCACCCTTGGCACGAGCGATTCCTAAATTATTTCCTCCAGCAAATCCAAGATTTTTATCGCTTGAGAAGGCAACAACATTGGGGTATTTCTCCGAAATCAGTTTGGCTTCATTCACCCGAGATCCATTATCAACTACTACTATTTCTCCCTGAAAACCAACAAGATATAAAGAGTCAATCATTTCACAAGTGATATCGAAACCATTATAGTTGACCGTTATAATACTCAAATTTTTCATATCTAAATGCTTTCAATTATGGTAGTATTATCTGAGCTTTTTAATAATTTTCTCCAAAATGTTTCTTATTTTCTTGATGTAACGCCTCGATTCGCCAATTGGTTTCAAGTTTTTCCAAGCCGTTTGGCTCAGATGTTTGTTGAAAATTTCAAGAAACAAAGGATTATTATCATAGGTTTTGTAAATCGGTTTTCGACCCGTGTAGTGAATCAGAAAAGGCTCTTCTGTGTCAAAGCACGAGAAATAATTCCAACGACCATCCAATTCAAACCATTTATTTGCAAGTACCACATTCAATCCATATTGATCTGGATAATTGACGTATTTCTGATTGTCATTGATACATTCTACTGTTTTTTCTGCTATTTGTAGATTCCGCCATTTATTGGCATCCATAAGCAGCAACCCAGAATTGAAATAGTGGGTATCTCCAGCAATTCCCAACTCTTTATGATTTTTTACGCCTCCCCACGAATTGTCGAATGTCAAAATACGTGGATCTTGCACCGCAGCTACAATATTATCACCTAAATCAGTTTCAAAAAGGGTTGTAATGTCTTTTCTGACAATCATATCCACATCGAGATACAACACTTTTTCAACTTCTTTCGGTATAAAACTTGGGATGAATAAGCGCAAATAAATCGTCAACGGATAGGAGCTTTTATCAATGGGTAGATTTATGCCTTGAGGAATTATTTCATCTACACTTTTAAAAGTCAGAGTCGTAAGCGCTGAATCAACCGATCGTTGCAGTTTAGCTTTGGCAGATTTGCTAATGTGATCGTCAATCACATACACATCAAGTAATTGCCCTTTTCTGACGGTTTCTTCAATTGATTTCAGAAGCGCTGCCAACAAAATGGTATAATGGCTATCTGTGGCAACAACAATGGTTAGTTTCTTCATAGTCAGAATTTATTAGTGTTTCGGGGGTCGATTATATAGCAATTGTTTTAATTTTCTTCTCTTGAGCTAAAGCATTAGCTTCGTCTATCTCTTTCTGATATTGAGGAGCCATGAATATAAATGCTAAACTCATATAGGTTATAATACTTGTTGGCATTTGACCAAAAACAGTATTTCCATAGGAAGCTCCTACAATACCTAAGTATCCACAAAGCAATCCAGAAGTTTGATAATACAACTTTCGATCCTTTATTTTGGTTAACACTATCCAGACACCACGCAACAAACAATAAGCCAGAATAAATATATGAAGAGTGAGACCAACCTCACCTTGTTCGACCCAAATAGCAACAAACCACGAATCTGTAGGAACCTGAGAAACAAAAAGATAAGGAGTATATTGCGACCCAAACGACCCTGTAGTTCCAAGACCACAACCAAAGGGTTTGTCTGCCATATATACTTTCAATCTTGCCTGATTCTCTATTCGCGTTTTCAACGAAGGGTCATTCTTGTCAAACGAAGAGCGCATTCTTCTGATTTGAGCATTACCGTTTCCAATATTTGTATAATTAAAGAATCCAAAAGCTAAGACCA
The DNA here is from genome assembly GCA_037139375.1 of Bacteroidales bacterium. GTDB lineage: Bacteria > Bacteroidota > Bacteroidia > Bacteroidales > UBA7332 > CAXXIC01. The sequence continues at coordinate 2,659 of JBAXGL010000189.1, forward strand.
TAAAAAATCCACTTATCAGGAATAATTTCCAATTTTTTGTCAACAGCAGAAAAAGGAAAAATCCACCTGCTGGAACAGCCATAGCACCACGTGTTCCAGAAATTGACATTCCATAGAAACATAGTGCAGCAACAATCAGATAGCCAATTTTTCGCCTTCGATTCTGCTCTCCAATGCCAATAATTGCAAAAACAACACCACTATGTGCAATGGTTGCTCCAAATTGACCGGCATCAGTATAAAACGAAAAAACCCGGAGTCCAGACCAAATGATGTGAGTCAAAGCGCCACCATGGTCGAGCCATGCCTGCTCGGCATAGTCCATGCCTATATAGAGTTGCTGAAGGCCTTTTGCAATACCCAGAATACTAAATATCAACCACAACTTAAGGATGAGATTGAGATCGCGGTATTTATTGAATACGACAAAAGTAACCGGTATCGATAAGAAGAAGTATAACGAAAATCCTCTCATGGCATATACCCATGCAATTCGACTTTCAGCTATAGGATTTAGAAGTTCAAAGATTGCATAAAAATACCAAATCAAACAGATTAAAGACAAATCATTGCGAACTCGAGAAAAACCTACATCCCCTTTGTAACTTTTAAAAAACAACGCCAAATAAGTAAGCAGAAGCAATCCATCAACGCCTAATCCTAATTGTGCAGGGATATATCGAGTGACCCCCATTGCAAAGTAACTGTAATAAAATAAAGTGATTAGAGCAAAGCGCGGATTCGCGAAGAGTAAGGTGAGTGCCAAAATAGCTACTGGAGCTATTGCCAAAAGAATGCCGACAATCGGTTCTGTTTGACCAATCAAATAAACATAGAGCGCAACAAAGGAAATAACCAACAGTTTCACATACGCTTTATCCCACAGCCGATTCGTTTTCTCTTCAAGTAGATTCTCCATATTTTTCTGAGTCTATAGTTGAACTTTATATTACCCTCCAAATATGTTCATGTCAAAACTTGTCTTTAACAGTAAATTCAAGGCTCAATAATTTATTGAACAAGGTCACAAGTTTATTTCGCTTAATTGGTATATTCGCCCATTGATTTTCAAGCGCTTGAACACCAACCCCATTCAATAATATTGTAGGTTTAGTGCCAGTTTGTTCTTCAAACAAATTAATTATTCGAGTATCAACAGGCTTCCAGCCTCTATTGGCTCTACAAACGAGAATATTTATGACTCCTTTTTCAATTTCGTTTTCATCAAAATATTGATTACTAATGGCAGGAAATTCATTGATTTTTATCAATTCATTGAAATTAGTTCCACTTTTCTCATCAATATTCTGAAATGCTTTTTCCAAACGCTCTTTAATAAATGTCTTTCCCTCTTGTGCATATACACTGACTAGATTGACAGCGACAGGATCAGATTTGACCTTAATTACCCGCAACAGCTCTAATGCTAAATAATTTGAAGCGACCTCATCAAAATTCTCAACAGCCACTTTTTTCTTTTTTGCAGAAATTAGCGGGAAAAGAAATCCAACTGTTAACCCAGAAAACCGTTCTGCCCTTGCAACATTACTAATTGTCGTGTCAACAAATTCAATAAGTATTATTAGTACCAACAGGAGCAAGAATACCGCCAGAAATGCAATTGTCGCTCTCAATGAACTCTTATCCGGCAAAAATGAAGTTGGGAAAGTTGGCTGATCAAGCACAGAAATAGATCCAGCAGCCATTTTTGAGCTCTGGTCTTTCAATTTGGCAGAATGCAATCCCGACAAAACAGAAAGGTATTGTTGTTCTGAAACCGCAATTTCTCGTTCTTGTCTTTTCACATCAGCCCCTAAAGGTGAATATTGATCAAACATTTGGTTAATCGCCTGCGTACGTCTCTCAATGATAGGCATTTGCGCTTTTGCTTGATCATAGGCAACCACATTATTAAGCCACTGCGAAAGAATGCTTTCCACCGTAACTCCTTCTTGTGTGTTCTGAATAAGGTGCATAGAATCAATTGCTGCCCTAAAATCAGATTTCAACAGATTCAACCTCCTTTCGTAAGTCGCAGAAATAGTGGCGGTGTCTGATGTGTAAAATGATTGCGCAGCATGCTCTGCACTTAACTTAGCTATTTGATTACGAATCGAGACAATTTGATCCGATTTCAGTCTGAGTTTATTCTGAACTCCTAATTTCTTCTCTAATTCTTGAATGGATTTTCCTGCGCCTTCAATTGCCATATTGAGGTTATCCATTTTATCTTCAACTCCAAACTTCTGAGAAACAATCAGTTTGCTTTGTTCATCGTAATTTATAATTTTATTCTCTTTGCTAAAAGTCAGAAGACCTTGCTCTTGTTGATCTAAAACAGTTTTAACTTCATTTTTCTGGTTTTCGAAATACTTTAATACTTCTGTCGACTGTTCTGATTTTAATGCCTGAAAATTAGCTCTTGTTTCTTCAAACAAAATAAGCAACGTCTGATAGCAAATTCCAGGGTCATTTGCTTGATACGAAACCTCAATTAAATCACTTGTATTAAGCCGTTTTACGTTTATTCCTGATAATGACCCAATTCCAAAATTAGTTCCCGATTTATGAATCAAATTATAAATATAATTGTCATCATTTTTATTCATAAAATCCCTACATTTGTTGTAGGTTTCTG
>JBAXGL010000190.1:0-5283 GCA_037139375.1 Bacteroidales bacterium
TTGCAGTACTCAGATTCCCAGATTTTGTTGTTACCGCTAAATCAAAGCCATACCAGTTGTTCAAAGCACCTCTAAAGTTTACATCAGATTGGTGTGTTCTCATTTCTGGTGTAAAGAATACGAAATTAGGTGAAACTTTAGCTTTTACGAAGAAGGCAGTTGCCACTGGCAGGTATGAAGCAGGATCAGAGTTGTTGATGATGCGAAACGCCACTGTAGAGGTATCGGACCATGCATATATTGCCACATAACTTGCATCCAAAGAGTCGGCATTGATGGTTAAGAAATTATTCGTTGTTTTGGCATTTTCGTTTAATGCAATCGAAGCGGTGTAAGGATTCCCGATACAGTTCCAACCTAGATTACCAGTACGTGTAACCGATTGAGAAACAGTGCCAGTTTCACTTAATCCCTTAAAGGTGAGATAAGAGGGTGACGTTGTAGTTGTAGTAGATCCAGTTCGTATGAGTGCATATCCTTGCCCAACATTCAAATTTCCATAAGTGGCAACTGCATCATTTGTAATATAGCCGTTCCATTGATTTAAGCTCTCATTATAATCTCTGAATCCACGATAAACATCATCTGAACTGAAAGCGACATCATTGTTGCCATCCGATGCAAAATTACTTAAATCGACACCCGAAACAGGAGGCGAAATTAACTCCCAACGACCATGCTGCATTGATCGCTCCACTGTGGTTTGAATGCCTGATGTATATGATATCAATGAGCTGTTGTGAAGTGAGTCTGCTTGCAGTGTAATATTGGCACCTGCATCATTATTTAATGTGCCATTAATTGTTAGTGCTTTTCCAGCCATTATGGTGAGAGAAGAGTTATTTAAGATTGTTAAATTGTTGCATTGTGATGGAGAGGAGGGCGCAGCGGTGACCTGAACAGCCTTGTCATCTGGGATTACGGTTTCATCTGCTGCACCTGGAATGCCTAAGCTACTCCAATTAGAAGATGTTTCCCAATCGCTCGATGTAGCTCCTAAGAACTCATAATAATCAGCAAGGTACTCGTAGGCTCCCATATCTGGGAAGCTGGCGTTTCTGGTGTTTCCATCACAGTCTACAATAATTGATACTGGCGTACCTCCTCCTGATATATAGCTGATAATGGCAGGATTGATGTGTAAATCAGTTGATGAAATAAAATTTGGTAATTCATTATGCGATTTTCCATCAGTTCCTATCGCATCCTTGAAATCAGTAAAAGTACCTTTTGCAGCCCCATAATATCCGAAATTTCCCGACTGTGTTTTCTTGAAATCATTGTAATTAGAATATAGCGCAGTATTGTTTGCTGTGACGTAATACAATACATAACTGGTGCCGGTACGCTGATTTACCAAAATATTATTTTTCAAATTTAGTGTGGGTATATTCGATTTATAGAAACAATAAGATGTTCCTCCTGTGCCAGTGATATTGATTGTATTGAAGAATATATTCATGACATTCGAAGAGTTAGCTGATCCAAAATTGTCATAAATGCCAGAAACAGTGGCTGAATTATTGGTACTTGAAAGATTAATAACATTATTTGCAATGGTAATATTTGCATAACTTGTCAAATAGAAGCCTCTAACAGTAGTTGTCCCTGATGTGAGCATACTGTTTATCTTGTTGGCAAGGAATTGATCTCCTGTTATAGTGCTTGACAACGTAAATCCATTAATAGAAGTAGTGGCAGTACCGCTTTGATAAATGTTGTTACTAGAATAGGTGTTATTTGAGCAATAGCCGTTTATTAGTACACCTGAAGATGAGAAATCGTAGATATTATTTTTTTCTATGGAGTTATTACTGTTTGGTTTTGTGGCATTGCCAGACATAACTATGCAGTTTGAAGGTGCAGTCGAACCTTTCGTAATGTCGTTATTGCTGATCGTATTGTAACTGTTGTTCGCTGTGGTTAGAGCATTGTTTATGAAGATTACTCCATTTGATGACCCCGTAACACAGCCTTTTATAGTACAATTCTTAATGGTATTGTGATTAGCTATTCCGCTGAGTCCAATGGTACAAGTGCCAGTGGTTGATAATGCACTACTATTCAGAATTGTTAAGTTTTTTGTAGTACCAGTACCTCCGGTTGATCCATCGATAGTGACGTTGGCGGCACCATTTAAACTAATCAATGCAGCCGCTAAACTACCACTGATAGTGTATCCCGAAGTCGTAGGGTATATTTTTACAGAAGTGTAGCTGGCGCTACCCGTTCCACTTGCATTAAGCACAGCCGAAGCCGTTTCCGTAGTGTTGCCAACAATCTGAAGTGTAATAACACCAGTTTTTATTGTGCCAGCGTTAATAGCGTCAAATGCAGCTTTTAGTGTCGTGTAGTCACCACCTGAAGCTGTTGGTCCGACTTTTTTAGTCACATCTGCAAAGACGTTAAATGCCATTATACTAAATATAAGAGCAAAAATAGTAGGGCGTAAATTGAGAGCCTTCATAAAATCAAAAATAAGTGAATCGAATATATTGATCGCAAATTCACCAAGTATACATTATAGCAGGTGTAAGCTATAATATAACATCATCCAAGTAAGTTTTACCTTATTAATAATAAACGCATTAAGTCGATATTTAGTTCAATGGCGAATAAAAATATTTAAAAAGTAGTGATTATTCAATATTCAATATTTAATAGTTAGAGTTATATTCATACTCATCTCAAACATACGAAAATAATGTTCAACTTCGATTCTTCAGTTGTGCATAATAAATTTTATTCAGCCTATGAATAATCAGTTTTGGGGAAGCAATGGCCGCTTTAAAATCAATAAATAGTTTATCTGCTTTGTGAAAAACAGGGTGATTCAATAAATAATTGTGAATCGAAATGTATCGTTTTGTTTGATTACTGGATTCAAAGAAATCGAAGTTCGACAGGCCAAAAACCTCAGACATTAAACCAAAATACGCATCTGCCGCCTTCTTACAATTGAGTGAATCGCTAAATTCTTTCATCTCAACTCGTTGAGTCAATAAAAAACCATCATACAGTTCGCGCATGGAACTCTTCTTCTTTCGATAGCCTGCATTTTCGAGTTGAGCATGCAGAAAGTTGATCATCAATTTGTCTTGATCGCAAGGAACTGTCCAATCGCTATCAAATATTATTTTTTGAGACGACTTTATCGTATGATAGTCAATCCCTTTTGAATTCTCCTCTGAGACGGGGCGAAAATGTATTTCAATGTCAACCACTTCATCCGATTTTGTGAGACGAGGGTAATGCTTTGTGCTTTTTTCGTAAAACATCACTCCTTTGTAGGTATCGTATCCATCTTCTTTCAAGAGTTCGGCAGCGCGATTTATTTGCTCAGAATTCACCAAAAAGTCTATGTCGAGCATCATTCGTTCGCCGATATCTGAGTAAAGATGATCGAAAATATTGGCACAGCCTTTCAGAAAAATAGGTTCAATATTCTCTTTTTTTAATATGTCTTTTACCTTTCTAGCTTGAGCAATTATAGCATTATTCCTTTCGAAATTGAGTCGGTGTATCAAAACCAAATGCTCCTGCAAATCGATCGGTAAAAATGGAAGCACGTTATGGTCTCGATATTTCACATAAAGCGTTGGCAAAACCAAGTGATTGCTCGCCAAATAGATCACCTTATCCCAATCGACCAAATCTGCGTTGATTTGATCAATAATTTTTTTGTGCCTATTCACTACACAACCAAGTGCCAATGAGTGGCCGATAAAATAATACGCCTCTTTATTTGTCATTTTCGAATAGACATTTAATCGTTAGCGTAGCCAAATCAGAGTCGGAATAGGAAAGTGTGTAGAATTTTACTTTGTTCACCCAAACCATAAAGCGAGAAACAGAATCTGTATTTGGGGTCACAAAGACTTCCGTTAAAAGCAACTTCACAGCCTCATCGTGGTTGATTTCTTTTAATTCACACCCAATTTCTTGTGTGTAATTTACAAACACAACCACATTTGCAGGAAATGAAGATGCACGATATTTCGCCCGTTTTGGAGGTAAAAACCGAACACTTTTTCCGTTTGCAAGAATTGAAAGCGAAAGGCCGTTTAACTCAGGATAATATGTAGAAAGGGCTTGAGTTGAACTCTGCTTTACTGAAATCGTGGTGTCGAAACGATAAGCAAAGCCAAGTTGATCTACGGCAATGAAATCGTCTGACAGGAGGTCATAACCTTGCGCTTGAAGTAAAGCTGCTATCGTGCTCTTACCAGCACCTGCTGCAGCTGAAAACAGAATTGACTTCTCTCCATCCGATACTCCCGAGGCATGCAGTGTTAGCATCCAATCTTCATCCGTTTTCTGATGGATAAAGTTCAATATTTTTCCTAAAACAGCACCTTTGAAATGTGGTACATCGTCAATTGGCCAACTTTCGGTATCTTCATTTTCAGATTTCACCATCAGTGACTTGTTTGATTCATACAATTCTATGTTCAAATTATTGATCAGTTTTGATGGAACGGAAATGTGCGAAAATAGGGTGAAGAAATAGTGTCGTAGCTGATTGTTTTGAGATGAAATGGTTATGGTTTGATCTCCAAACTGATAAATATCTTTGAATTCAAACTGGATTGAATGATTTAACGTATTGATATTTATGGAGTTGATAGTAGGAGTTTCTGAAATTAGTATGTCAAATGAATTGATAATATCTGCTACAAAAGAGTCGCAATAAGAGAGCGAAAAACCGTAACGATTCGCACAATTTTCGGCAATCAAATCAATCCCAACAGATTGGATATAGGATGTAATGACATAATAGGCTGGTTCTTCGAGCAGGATAAACTGTCTTGAGCGTTGAATCCACAAAAGAAAGGATGTTCCGATTTGAGAAAAAATCAAATAATTGTTGTCGAAACTGATAATTTGGGGTTGATCTACCCGAGTTGTTTCCATTTGTTAAAGGGGTATCGACAAACAATTCAAAATCAATGACATAGTCTTGACTTATTTCCAAATTGGACTGCCTCCGCCTCCACCACTAGCAGGAGCATTGGGTGCTTGAGGTTTATTAGGTGCTTCCGGGGCAGTTGATGCAGCTTTGGCAGATTGAGTATTCAGCAATACCATCATAGTGGCAGCCGAAAGCGAAGCGTAACCTATCTTTTTGATGGCTTGGCGGCGCGAAATCAATTCGTTTTTTTCGATTGAGCTTTTATCTTTCTTCATTTGCCAATCTTAATTGAGAGCCTAAATAATTCATTTAAAAAACAAATATAATAAATATCTAAAACAAATTATGAACAAATAAGTTTTTTAACATTA
>JBAXGL010000191.1:0-5265 GCA_037139375.1 Bacteroidales bacterium
AAGGAGAGTTCGTGAAACTGTCTGAGTTGTTGAATCTCTAAACTCATAACTATTATCTTATAATTTATAACTTAAAATGACCGTTCAGCAAATAGAGAACTTCCACCGAGAAACTTCGGAAATGATCGAACAGAAAGCGTTGAAATCTGCGATAGATGAATTGTACGGTTGGTTTGCGAATTCACCCGATTGGGATGCCGAAGAGCAATTGAAACAGTGGGAGACGACCTATAAATATATGTTGCTATATTTTTCGCAAAGCAAACCCGATCCTGATCGCGAAAAAATGTATAACAACCTGATTTCTAAACTATATCTGTTGGTCGATTCAATTGCTGATAAGGCATTGCTGAAAGAGTCGCCCGCCTATTTCTTCGACAGAAAGCGCTACCTCAATTATTCTTCCAAATCAACGGTGATGCAGCTTCAACAACGCATTGACAACAGTGTTTCGGAGATGGCATTGGTAGAATTGCTTGATAACGAAAACCAGCGGGCGCAAAAGGTTGGATTGTTGACCAATTCTTTAGATAATGATTTGTCGGAGCTATTTTTACAAAATTGGTTGTCGGATAGATGGACTGAGAGTGATGGTGCAAGGTATAATCAGACTCTGGTCTCAGGATTTCTCGAAAAAGGGATATGTCTGGTCGTCTCGGCGGTTACGTTGAGTCTTTTTCGTCGATTCGATGAGGTTAAATGCTTGTGGCTCATAGATGCAGCACAATCTACCGAAGAGGGCATTCGACAACGCGCATTGGTTGGGCTGCTACTAATTTTCTATATTTACCGAAGTCGCCTTTTGAATTATCCTGAAGTTTCGCACCGATTTGCATCACTGACCGAACAAAAAGGCATTACCACCGACTGTCGAAACATCGTTTTGCACTTCATTCGCAGCCGCGAAACGGAGAAGATATCGCGAAGATTGACAGATGAAATTTTACCCGAAATGATGAAGATCAGTCCAGCGCTGCGCAAAAAGATGAACCTCGAAGACTGGCAACACGACCACAACGACGAAGAGAAAAACCCAGATTGGCAGGAGATTTTCGAGCAATCAGGATTGACCGACAAGCTCCAAGAGTTGAGCGAGTTGCAAATGGAAGGTTCAGATGTGTTTCTGACTACTTTTTCGGGTTTGAAGAGTTTTCCATTTTTCTACAATATTAGCAATTGGTTTTTGCCTTTTGCCCTCGATCATTCAGCATTTATCGATATGTTTCCGAACGAAAAAGGCGATGTGGGCATGTTTGGTTCTATAATGAAGTCTGGTGTACTTTGCAATTCTGATAAGTATTCGCTTTGTTTCAGTCTAAGGCAAATGCCAGAGGAGCAGCGTCGAATGCTTGTGGAACAGTTTTCGGGAGAAGGGCAGGAGCAAGCTGAAGAGGAGCTGCTTCGAAACAACAAAAAAGGCGACACAATAGCCAAACAGTATATTCAGGATCTGTATCGGTTTTTCAAGTTGCATCCTCATCGGTCTGATTTCAATGATGTGTTTTCGCTGCCGATGCATTTTCATCGCTTGCCACTTTTGCAACCGTTGTTGTCTGACAAAGAGAGTCTGAGGGCAATTGCCGAATTTTTCTTTCGGAAGGAGTTTTTTGCTGATGCATTGGACGTTTTCGAACAGCTCTCTAAGACCGAAGCCGACAACAGTGAATATTATCAGAAAATTGGCTATTGTCATCAAATGATGATCAACGACGCCGATGCATTAAAGGCTTTCCTCAAGGCTGATGTGATTTTTCCCGACAGTGCTTGGACCGTTCGCCGCATAGCGCAATGTTATCGCCGCCTGAAGCAACCAGAAAAAGCGTTGGAATATTATTTGCGATACGATAAACTGAAACCCAATAATCTGAATGTGGTTCTGAATATTGGTCACTGCCATTTAGAACTAAAAAACTATACTGAAGCCCTTCGGTATTATTTTAAGGCGGATTTTCTTGATAATAATAATCCCAAAGCGTGGCGACCCATTGCTTGGTGCTCGTTTTTAGCCAGAAAATATGATCAAGCTAAGCGCTATTATCAAAAAGTGATTGCCGGAAAACCGATTGCACAAGATTTGATGAATATGGGTCATGTGTTGTGGGCACTTCACGATACATCTGGTGCGCTTGATTATTATCTCAAATCTATTACTCTGAATAGCAATGATTTTAAACGTTTCAAAGAGGCTTTTCTGGAAGATGTGTTTGAACTCGCAATGGCAGGCTTGACAGAAAACGAACTGAAAATGATGTTAGATCAGATTCAATATCGGTTGGATGAGTTGTAAGGACGATATTTGCAGCAGAAAAGAGTCAATGATTTCTTTCAATTCTATCTTTTGAATTCTCCTAACTTCCCCTTTTTATTTCAAATGCGTTACGTTTTTGCACCTTCTTACACCATTTTTTTGTACTTTTGCCGAGTTTTGAACTATTTCGAAGATTATGAGCCAATTAGAATTAAGCGAACAGGAAATTATAAGACGTAACAGTCTGAACGAATTGCGTAATTTGGGTATTGACCCTTATCCCGCACAAGAATATATTGTAAATGCCTATACAAACGAGATAAAAGAGAGTTTTGTAGATGGTACAGAGCGTCGCCAAGTGTCGATAGCGGGTCGTATTATGACGCGTCGCATCATGGGAAAAGCCTCTTTTCTCGAATTGAAAGATGCTGAAGGCAGAATTCAAGTCTACCTCACGCGCGATGATTTGTGTCCGGGCGAAGACAAAGAGTTTTACAATACTGTTTTCAAACGATTGCTCGATATTGGCGATTTTGTGGGCATCAAAGGTTATGTGTTCCGCACACAGACTGGCGAGATAACCGTTCACGCCGAAGAGTTCACCATTTTAGCTAAATCGTTGCGTCCACTTCCTATAGTTAAAGAGAAAGATGGCGTTACGTACGATGCTTTTACCGACCCTGAGTTGCGCTACCGTCAACGTTATGTGGATTTAGTAGTAAACGAAGGTGTACGCGATATTTTTATCAAACGCACAACGGTGTTCAACACCATGCGTAATTTTATGAATTCATTCGGCTATCTCGAAGTGGATACTCCGGTACTTCAACCCATACCAGGTGGTGCTACGGCTCGCCCGTTTACCACGCACCACAATGCGCTCGATATGCCTTTATATTTGCGTATTGCAAACGAATTATACCTCAAACGACTTATTGTAGGTGGTTTCGAAGGTGTGTACGAATTCTCTCGCAACTTCCGCAACGAAGGGATGGATCGCACGCACAACCCCGAATTTACGGTAATGGAACTGTATGTTTCGTACAAAGATTATAATTGGATGATGACATTTACCGAGAATATGATTGAAAAAATCTGTCTCGAAGTAAATGGCACCACCGAAGTGAAAGTAGGGGAGAACGAGATTAGTTTAAAAGCGCCTTTCAAACGAGTGACCATGCTCGAGGCAATCAAAGAATTTACAGGATTTGACATCAACGGAATGGATGAGTTCCAACTTCGCGATGTGTGCAAACAGTTGGGCATCGAGGCTGATGAAACGATGGGCAAAGGCAAGTTGATTGACGAGATTTTTGGCGAAAAATGCGAAGGAAACTATATTCAGCCGACGTTTATTACCGATTACCCCATCGAAATGTCGCCATTGACCAAGAAACACCGCGACAACCCTGCCTTGACAGAGCGTTTCGAATTGATGGTGAATGGAAAAGAGATTGCCAACGCGTATTCTGAGTTGAACGACCCGATTGATCAACGTGAGCGCTTCGAAGAGCAACTTCGTTTGTCGGAAAAAGGGGACGACGAAGCTATGTTTATCGATCAAGATTTCCTTCGTGCATTAGAATACGGTATGCCACCGACAGGTGGAATCGGCATCGGAATGGATCGATTGGTGATGTTGATGACTAACCAAACTACGATTCAGGAAGTGCTGCTTTTTCCTCAAATGAAATTGGAGAAAACTCAGAAGAAAGACACTGTTCCGAAATATATTGCCATCGGAATTCCACAAGATTGGGTGACAGTCATTCAAAAAGCAGGTTATTTGACCTTAAATGATTTCAGTAAATCGAACCCAAATAAACTTCATCAGGAGTTATGCGGATTGAATAAAAAACACAAATTGGAGTTGCAAAACCCAACTGCAGAGCAAGTCTCGCAATGGATTGACGGTGCGCTCAATGCTGTAAAGTAAAACCAGTTGAATATGAATATTCAGGGAAAAGTTGCAATTATTGGAGGAGGAAGTTGGGCGACAGCCATAGCTAAAATGGTGTTGAACAATGCGACGTCTATTAATTGGTATATGCGTCGTAAAGATCGTATTGATGATTTCAAACGGTTGGGCCACAATCCGGCGTATTTGAGTGACATTAATTTTGACACATCTAGAATAAATTTTTATTCGAATATCAATTTAGCGATTAAAAACTCCGATGTGGTTATTTTTGTCACGCCATCGCCGTATATGAAATTACATTTGAAGAAACTAAAAGCATCTTTATCAGATAAGTTTGTGGTTTCTGCCATCAAAGGGATTGTTCCTGATGAAAACGTAATTGTGTCGGAATACCTTTCTGATTATTATAAAATACCTCTGGATCAAATAGCAGTAATTGGCGGTCCATGTCATGCCGAAGAGGTGGCATTCGAGCGTCTTTCATACATAACTGTGGCTTGCAGCAATACTCAAAATGCAGAAGCCTTTTCGAAATATTTGCAATGTGGTTATGTGAAGACAACCATCACCAACGATATTTTTGGATTAGAGTATTCTGCTGTTCTCAAAAACGTGTTTGCAATAGCTTCTGGCATCTGTTACGGACTGAAATATGGCGATAATTTTCAAGCTGTTTTAGTCTCAAATGCAATTCAAGAAATGGAACGATTTGTGAATATAGTTTGTCCTACCGATCGTAATATTTGCGATTCTGCCTATTTAGGCGATTTATTGGTGACAGCATACTCTAAATTCAGCCGCAATCATACTTTTGGAACGATGATAGGAAAAGGGTATTCTGTGAAAACAGCTCAAATAGAGATGGAAATGATTGCCGAAGGATACTTTGGCGCAAAATGTATTCACGAAATCAATGAAAAATATCAGGTAAACATGCCGATCTTGGATGCTGTTTTCAATGTTTTGTATAACAAGAAAATGGCATTGATTGAGATTCGTAATCTCAGAGAGACATTTAGATAAACGTATAGATTCATTTAAACATCATAATTTCAAATTTATGGAAAATATTACATTAAACATTAGCAAAGCATTC